>DATNDF010000456.1 GCA_035607015.1 Candidatus Angelobacter sp.
CCGCCCACCGAGTTGACGATCAAATCCAGGTCGCCGTCCCCGTCGATGTCCGCAAATGTTGCTCCGGTTGCGTCAAGGCCCGCGCAACCCACACCGGCCTTTTCCGTGACGTCCTCAAACTTCCAGTTGCCCAGATTGCGATAAAGTGCGCTCGGACCGCCCAGATGGCAGAAGAACAGATCACACCTGCCATCCCCGTCCACATCACCCGCCGCCACCCCCGAGCCGTTCAGGTAAATCTGGTTGGTAAGGTAGCGCTCGGCTGTCAACTGGTTCGTGAAGAAAATCCCAGTGTCCACCGGGGACAATTGCGTGAAACCCGTCCGGCCATTCGCAGCGACCTGCATGGGTACGCTTCCAAACCCGCTTCCTGATTCCCGTTCGGCGGGAAAGGCCAGCCCGCTCGTAAGAACGAGGCAACCAACGGCGGCGATGCTGGCAAGTCTGGTGTCGAGTTTCATCCTTGTCGAGATGGGCGGCATTCGTTAGCAGGCAAATTCAACGTCGCATCCAGCGTATAAAGAAGGCCAAACATGATGGCAAGCACCCGGTTTCAAGACCTTGCTTGCCTCTTCAGAATTTAAGCAGCACTCGTGGAGGGTTCGCGATCTTCGAACGTGGGTTCCAGTCGTCTGAAATGGCGCGAACTTGATCCAACCAGACGGTGGACGTCAGTATAGGATATGTGTTCAGAAAAAAAGAGACCGGACTTTCGTCCGGTCCCCTGCTGTCGAATATTCTGTCTGTCTCTACCTCAGCCGGAAGAATTTGTTGCCGCTGGTGGCTCCAGTGATCTGGTAGCTGTTGCCGCCGGGCTGCGGACTCACGTCCGTCCAGTCGCTCGGGTTGCCCGTCAGCGCGGTTGCCTGTTGCAACGTGCCCGTGCCCGTCCATGAAATGGTCACGGTGCTGCCGGAGATCGTCGTCGCGTTGAACTGCGGCGCCGGCGTGAACGTCCGCGCCCGATAAGCCTTCAGTCCACCGTTCGCCGTGTCGTTGACCAGCACTCGCGAGCCGTCGGCCTTCAGGGAGAACCATTCGCAATTCATCCCACCGCCGCCCTGATGGAACAGCAGTCGCATCGGATACAGGCCTGCTTGTGGCACCTGGAAGTTTACGATCGTATCTGTGGCGCCACGACCGTTGTCAAACCCGCCAACAGAGACCGCCGGATCACCCCGAATGGTGCCCGTCACCGCCGTGCCGTTGGTCAGATACGACTTGAGCAAACCGGCCGCCGTCGGGTTCGGTATGATGAAGGACGGAATGGTAACATCCGTCCGGGTGGCACCCGCGTAACCGGAATATCCGGTGTCTGTCGGAGTGTCGATCAAGACTGCGACAGCGCCACGATCCTGCGCATTCTTCACCTTGCCGCCCGTGCTGTTACCAACCAAGTTGGTACCGCCGCGATCCAATAGGGCGATCTTGCCAGTCACGTCGGGATACGGACCCGGATCATTGATTCCACCAGGCGTCAGATAAACGATCGGCGCGGTTATCGGCGCGGCTGCTTGCACTCCCCAATTAATTCTGCCGCCGCCATCCACGCCAGGACGCAAATACATGGCGACGCCCGCGAGCGCCGTATTGGTTGGTCCACTGATGCTGATGGCCGGAGGGGGAGGTCCTTCGGCCACGGTAATGGCGAAGTTGTCATCACTGTTGACGCCCATGCGGTAAAAGCCCGCCGTCGGGAATTCGACATAGGTCTGGACGCCTTCAGCCACGGCTTCGAAAGTCGCACCACCGACGCCACCCGTGATACCCGGTACCGGATCCTCCGGAAAGTCAGGGGCTCGGAAGTTGCCGTCCTCACCACCGCTGCCGTCATTGGCACCGCGGTCCCAGTTGATCCAAGTGCTCACCGCAAACACGTTGTTGCTCAGCCAGCCCGTGCCACCGGCCGCGCTCAGCGTGGCAACGTTCGGACCATACAAGCCGGCAAGCTCTGCTTCCGCGCCCACATTGTTGTTCTCCGTGTCGCCGTTGGCGTTGTTCACCTGATAAGCGCTCACGGTGAATCCGGGTTTGGTGGTATCACCTGACCCAATTGGGCTCGCCAAATTCGCCGGCAACGTGACGTACGGCACCACCACAAATGTCCAGGTGTTCGTTGTCGTCACTCCCCCCGCCGTCCACACCAGCGTCGCGGTGTTGGTTGAACTCGGCGCCAAGAACGGGTTTGCCGGGATGGTCGCGGTGGTCACGCCGCCGGATTTCGCGCCCGTCACCGGTGCGCCGCCGTTCAAGCTTAATGTCGCCGAGGTCACCTGCGTGGTCCCATCGGTCACCTTCGCGACCACTGCAGTATCAGGAGTCACAGCAGCATCGTTGGGCTGGGGATTAACTGAAACGTAGGCCGCCAGGGCCGGGCCACTGTAGTAGGCCTTGATGGTGGAATTCGTCCCAGCAGGGTCGTTGATCAACACCTTGCTCCCGTCCGGATTGACCGTGAACCATTCGCAATTGGCGCCACCACCGCCGTTCTCCCAGATCAGACGGAAAGGATAATCTCCCGCCTGCTGGATGAAGAAATTGAAAAGCGTGTCCGATGAGCCGCGACCGGCGTTAAAATCGCCCAGATCCAGCGCGGAAAACGTATCCTTTGGATTGAGTCCGGTGGTGACTTTGAATCCGTCATCACTGTTGACACCCATCTTGTAAAGACCAGCCGCCGGGAAGTGCAAAAAGGTGACCACTTCCTCCGACAGGTTGTTGTAATCAGCCGCTAAACTAGCAGGACTCGCTGGCGGCGCGCCTGGAACCTCTATCTCTGGATAGCCGTTGTTGTCAGTGAAATTGCCATTCAACGCAGATAGTTCTACTTGATTCCAGTTGACCGGATTCGTAATGGTGTAATATCCGCTGGAGTCAATCGCTTGGCCGTCCAGAATCTGCGTCAGGTTCGCCGTGTTCGCCCCGAGCGAGCCGAACAATTGTTCTTCCGTCCAGATCAGGGTGTTGGGCTGTCCCAGCGCAGTCTGATAAGGCCTGACCTTGAATCCTGGCTTCGTCGTATCAACCCCGGTTACGGCGTATGTAGTCGGCACTGTCTTATACGTCGGGACTGTAAAGCTTCGATTTGTCGCGCCGACCGCAATCCCAAAATTATCCGTGAACGAGACATCAACCGAGTGTACCGAGGCCGAGGGGAGCACTTGCCCGGTTGGCAACTGATAAAGAAGGGTTGTTACGGAGTTACTCTTCGTTACCGAGGTAGGGGTCACCGAATTGCCGTCCAGTTTAAGAGAAATCGGCGCGTTGATGTCCACGGTACTCTGTCCGGAATCGTTGGCGATAACTCTGAAACCATCAGCAGTAGACAGGGGCAATACGCTGCTGACCAGCGCCTTGTCCGAAGGAACTGTCGTGATCTGGATGTTATCTATGCCAGCGAATTCCATTGCCCCACCGGTGCTCGCGCCAAAGATGATGCGACCCGGCCCCGGACCAAAAGTCGTTTGCAAATTGCTCACGATGTTTACGTTTTTCCAGAACACATTCAATAGGCCGGTTTCATCCACCGAGACCTTGAGCGGAACCCAGTTCAGCCTCTTGCCCAGCGCTGGAGGCGCGGTCGTGCCATCGCCATTGTCAGGATTTCCGTAAGCCGGCAGGACCACACCATTAATGGTAACGGTGGCGGCACCCGCATTTGTATCGCCGCCGTTCGAGAACGGGCCGGTGATGAGTGTGGTGGCGTCATTTGCGTAGTCGTGTGCGTCGCCGTCCTGGAACAATACGTCCGGCATGGCGACCTGCGTCTGCTGCGTCCCGTCCACGCGCACGCTGATGCCTCGAACGTCGTTCGGGCCATTACTTCCTCCGACGGGTGCGCTACCAGTCCCCCACGTGTCGAACCCGATGCCAATGCCCGTTTGCGTTCCTTCCTCGGGCAAGTCAATTTCGGCCGCGCCATTGTCCTGGCTGCCTGCCCAGCCATCAGTAGTAGCCCCTCGACCCGGATCCTGGCCTGATTCCACCATCGCAATAATCGGGTCAAAACCCCGCGCGTAGTTGACACTGAAACCATCGGCCGGTGAATTGCCATACCAGTCGCCGCACTTGATCATACATTCGAAAGTGAAGGCTTTGACGACCAAGCCGCCATCGAAGTCCGGAAACAGCACTGCAGCCGTTTGGCCTGTGCTATCAGTAAGCTTGATGTAGCCGCTGTTGGTCACACCGCCTGACGCCTGCCAAATCGCGGTACCGGTGAAAAAAAACTGTCCACCTCCTGTCGGGTCGGTGTTTAAATCAAAAGTCGCCGTGGCGGCATGAGCGGAAGCAGCCAGCAACAGCCCGGCAGCGATGTTTTTGAATAGATGTTTGCGCATACGATGTCCTCTGAGTGTGTTTGGTCTTGCCCCGAAGTTTTCGTGGTGAAATCTATGAAAACTGCATTCTCATAACGAATTGTCAGGCCGTTCAGGGCTGGGAACGCCGCAATTAAGGAACATCCTGGTAAATTTGGCAACAAAAAAATCGGATAACCTCAATGTTTTTTACCCGGCGGTTGCGGCTTCTCTCCGAAGTCTATCGACGACTGGCGCCTCAATGATTGATCTTTGGCGGCGATTTGCCAATGCGCAGTCGTGCCAGTTTATAGAATGAGTCTATGGTGCCCGGACGGAAATGCGTGTAAACGGCGGGCAAGCACGAGTTTTCCGGCTGGAGAAGAGAATTGAGATGCTTCCTTTGGCCGTCCAGGAAACTGACGAGGGACAGGCGTCTTGCCTCGGGAGCGTTGCCACCACTCAATTTAACAGGCCACATGCCGGAAACGTATCTGATCGAACCGAGGCCTCTTTGGCTGGTTCGCTCCGTCACCCGCATCGTTTCGGATTGGGTCGTGCCCCGGCTCGAAGTCCATGATCCATTCCAACCAACACGACCGAATGCCTCGATCGACTCTCCGAAGGAATCGCATCCAACTTCTCCCCGGTTCGAATTCGGAGGAAGGCAACCGCTTCAGCGCACAGGTTTCGTTTCATGATTTACAGTCGAAATGGCGCCCCCGGGAATCCGTGGAGTTTGAAGATTCCTGATCCATTGGTTGTGGCCAAACCACGATTTTGACACTGCAGCAAGGTCGGCGCTCGGATCTACGAGCTCCTGAAACGGTCGGCCGTTCAGCGATACCACCGTCAATGCATGCACCGCTGGCCAGCGTCCGTATTCCGCTTTCCAGAGTTCGGCTACATGTCGCGCATATCGCCTGAGCAGGAATGGCTGCATGCTGATGTGCATGCCCTGGGAGGTCGTCAACTCGGTCAGATAGTTCCACGAGATATAGGGAGAGCGATCCGGTCGGTCTTGCGAATCAAGGATACTGGCTCTCGGGAGGATGGTTTTGGCTTCCAGACCGACACTTCTTGTGTAAAGCACCAGTGGTTCCCCTCCTACGTTGACGTAGGAACGATCTTTTTCACCGCGCGTATAAGTGCCGTTCACCCAGGCTGCGGGGTTTATTTGCCAAAGTTGACCGGAAGTCTTTTTGAACAAGCGGGCATCCTCAATCACCAGGAACGGTGCCGCGGAGGTTGCACCTGTTTCCATCCCGAACGGGTTCATTCGTCTGAAGACAGAAATCATCTGGGCCTGGCCGTCGCGCCCGTAGAATTCTTTGATCGCGGCAAGAACGTCGCCACCAGTCGGCAAATCGTATCCCCGGGACCGCAAGGCTTTCGAATAGGCGCCCAGAATCTGCGAGGGAGAGACGGCGCGATAAATCGCGTCCGGCTGCCGGCCGAATAATTCACGCCAGATCCGCCTGACCTCTTCCATAGATTCCTCCTCGGTTCCGGCGCGGCGAGGACTGGAGGCGGCAAACGGGTTGTAAATCAGGCGTTGCCCGATGGTCACTTCCGAGAGGGCTACAATTTCCGGAAGCCGCGACCAGTCGATCCCGTCGGGTGTAACCGTGCGATAAATCACCCTGTCTCCGTGCCACTCATTCCAGTCGATGCGCCAGCGGCCTCCCGCGTCACGCGAAATGACACTGTTGTCTTCCACCGACAGCTCGCAAGGTCCTGATCGATATACCTCCGCTTTCAACCGCCAGCTGAACCCCAGACCCTCCCAAGTGAACCGCCCGTCACCTCGTATCAAATAATGACGGAGGGGCATCAGCCCCTGCCAGACGAGCCAGACGACGACCAGCGGTGCGACCCGGCGCGCGAGACGAAAGGATTCATTCGCCTCGGCCGGCTGCACGGAGGGCCTCAACTTCCAGCCGAGTGACACACCCACAAGCGGGAACAGGATGCCCCCCACAGCAAACCAGGGCCAATCCGGCTTCGCGAGCCGTGGACGCCGCAACCAACGCCAGAAGCGCTCCGGCCAGTCCGCGTCCAGAAAGATCAATGCGGTCGTAGCGCCCAACAGCGGGAAAAAGCCGATGTCATCGAAGATGATGAAATGGTTTGTCGCATGAAAAATCAACATCAGCACGAAACCAAAGATTCTGGTCCGCCGGAACAGTAGGAGAAACCCGACGCTTAAATCGAAAACTGCCCCGGCATAACTGATGAAATAAACACACTCATTGCTGCGCAAAACACGCTTCAAGAACTCCAAGTGCGCGGGGGACAGGGATGAGCCGTAGTCAGAAATCGCCCGCGCCTTCGAAAGGAAATACCGCACGGGCTCCCCATCCAACAGCCAGTCTGCGTTCACCTTGGCGACACCGGCATAGAAGTAAGAAACCACCAACTGTCCGCGCAACAGCAGGAGCGCCCAATAAGGAACTGTCTTGGGAGGTATTGGACCCTTGGCGAGCCGGGCGTCCATGCTATACCTTCGCGCCGCAGGCATCCAGATCATTAGAAACGTGGTGAGCAATTCGAGATAATGGTGGCTCATCCAGTACGTTCTGGTCGACTCCACCACGTATAGGTATGCCCATGCGAGAAAGACCATTACTGCGGAGGCGCGGTACCACAGACCCGCCGCCATCGCCATGCCCGCGACAACCTGAAGCGCGACGATCACGTGAATCCACTGAGCCGGCAACATGGGAAGCCATTGAAATCCCTCGTACGGAAAGGTGAATTTGACGTTCGGCCCGGTATAAAAAACCTCCAACGGAGTCTTACCGAAAGTACTCGCCGACGGGAAACACAGTGAAATCGCCTCCAAGGTCATCACTACACCGACCGCAATGCGGAAAGCGGCCAGTGAAGCGCCATTGACTGGTCTTGCAAGCAGCGAATTGAATCGCATCCAATAGCTGGGCGGACGAGAAGACACGGCACCCGCTCCTGCGCCAACGGCAATCCGGCCGGCACCCTGAGTTGCCCGTTGAAGACCTGGGGCTCGCCCCGTTTTTTGCCGTCTCCGCTTCTCTTTCATCCGGACAACCCATCACTCAATCCACGTCGCCGACCGTGCTCCTCCTCCGCAATACATTTTGCCTCTGGTTCGAATTGATGGACAGCGTTGAGGTCACGCACGAGGAATGGTTTAGTTGAGTTGCGTTTCAAAGTCCACAGGGGATTGGCGAGCGAGGGCGCTGTGGAACCGCTCCCGGCTGTAAAAGACCTCGATCCGCTCAAAGATCGCAGCTTGCGCCGCTACACGCGGACCGAACTGGCGGCGATGGATTGGAACCAGGAGAACAGGTGACAACCCTGCGTCCTTGCGAGCCAACACGATTAACATCTTATCGCGTTTGGCCTCGAAAGTCTCCCGGACGGCGACAGCACATTTTCACTTTCAGCGAACGCAACTCCTTTGACATGACACGCCGATTTCGGCACCTTTCGGGCGTCATGAGCTCAACCCGATTGAAATCCCTCGGTATCGCCATTTCCCTCGCGTTGAGTCCGGCGGCAATGATTCAGGCTCAGCCGTCGGGATTGAATCAACGAAATCCGAACACTACGCTGCAAATGCCGGCGTCACCGCCACAGTTCGGATACACTGTTTCCAATGCGTTTCCCGGCTTGAGCCTGAGTGTGCCGGTTTGCATTACGTCGCCCCCGGATGAAACCAACCGTCTTTTCATCCTCGAGCAAGGCGGGAACATCGTCGTGATCACAAACCTGGCCGCTCCCACGCGGACCGTGTTCATGAGCCTGCCGGTCATGTCGGACAGCGAGTCCGGTCTGCTTGGGTTGGCGTTCCATCCGGGCTTCGCGACCAACGGTTATTTTTATGTTTTCTACACCCGCAACATCAGCGGCAGCCGCTATCAACGCATCGCCCGGTTCCAAACTTCCCCTCCCGACGCCAACACAGCCTCGGCGGGCACAGAGCTTCCGTTGATCAGCCAGATTGACAGCGCCGGCAATCACAACGGTGGCGATATGCACTTTGGCCCGGATGGATACCTTTACGCGTCGTTGGGTGACGAAGGCGCGCAATACAATGGCAGCCGAAACAGCCAGATGCTCACGAAGAATTATTTTTCCGCGATCCTGCGCATTGACGTGGACAAACGGCCCGGGAATCTCCTTCCGAATCCCCATCCTGCCAATACCACCAATTACTTCGTTCCCGCGGACAATCCTTACGTCGGCCTGACCAATTTCAACGGTCAGACCATCGACCCCGCGAACATCCGCACCGAGTTTTACGCGATTGGTTTTCGCAATCCTTGGCGGATGTCATTCGACAGGACGACAGGGTTCCTCTACGTGGGCGATGTGGGTCAGGACCTCTACGAAGAGGTGGACGTGATCACCAAAGGCGGCAATTACGGGTGGGCCTATTACGAGGGACTTCACCCCGCCGCTTCACTGTACCCAAGCCAGCCCACCATTCTCGCGAATCCTCCCGCGGGTTTGATCGCTCCGATCCAGGAATATCCTCATAGCGGCAACACAAGCTACCAGGGCAACGCGGTCATCGGCGGCGTCGTGTATCGCGGCAGCCGCATTTCACAACTGTACGGCGCCTATGTCTTCAGTGACAACGGCAGCGGCAACGTCTGGGCGTTACGATACGACGGGACCAACACCGTGCCGTTTCAGCGAATTACCGGGGCCTCGAGCCCGTCGGCGCTTGGCACGGATCCGAGTAACGGCGATGTGCTGATTGCGCAACTTGGCAACAACACGATCGGACGGCTCGTTTACAACACGACATCGACGGGCGCACCGCTGCCGCCGACTCTCGCCGACACCGGCGCGTTCAGCGATTTGACCACACTCACCCCCAGCGCCGGCATCGTGCCCTATGACATCAATGTCCCGTTCTGGTCCGACAACGCGATCAAAACGCGCTGGTTTTCCGTGCCCAACACGAATCGGACCATCGGATTCAATCCCGACAGCAACTGGTCGTTTCCCACCGGCTCGGTTTGGATCAAACATTTCGAGCTTGAGCTGACCAACGGCGTGCCGGAATCGCGCAAACGCCTGGAGACCCGTTTCATCGTGCGCAACACGAACGGTGTTTATGGCGTCACCTACCGCTGGGATTCACCGACCAACGCCACACTCGTGCCGGAGGCGGGTTTGGACGAAGCATTCACAATCAGCGACGGCGGCACGCTGCGCACGCAGGTCTGGCATTACCCAAGCCGGTCGGAATGCCTGACCTGCCACACTTCGGTCGGCGGCATGGCGCTTGGCTTTAACACCGCCCAGTTGAACAAAGATTTCGATTACGGAGGCGGACCCGAAAACCAGATCGAAGCGCTGAGCCGAGTCGGCTATTTCACAACTCCGGCCACGAACGTGAACACACTTCGCGTCCTCGCGCACCCGACGAACACCGCTTACAGTGTGGAATACCGCATCCACTCCTACCTCACCGCCAACTGCGCCCAATGCCATCAACCGGGCGGGCCGTCCGTCGCGGCGTGGGACGCGCGCATTTCCACGCCATTGTCGCAGGCGGGCATCATCAATGGAATTCTGAACAACGACGGCGGCGACGCAAATAATCGCGTGGTTGCTCCCGGGTCGTCGCCGCATTCCATGATGCTGACGCGCATTTCCAAACGCGGACCGGGTCAGATGCCACCGCTGGACAGCACGGTGCTCGATACGAATGCGATCGGCCTGTTGAGCGGGTGGATCACGAACGATCTGCCGAATTATCAGAGTTTTGCCGACTGGCAGACTGCGCATTTTGGTTCCACCAACGCCCCGAACGCAGCGGCGGACGCCGACCCCGACACCGACGGCGCAAAGAATCTGCTGGAATACCTCACCGGCACAGATCCTCTTGCCGGAGGCGACGCGTGGAAAATCAACGTGCGACAGTCCGGTGACACGGTGGAAATCTCATTTCCACAACTCGCGAACCGCGGATTTCAAGTCGAGTGGACGCCGGGTCTCACCGCGCCGATTGCGTGGCAACCTCTGGATGTTCCGTCCAATCGTCCTTTCTTTTCGCTGACGAATTTCACCGCATCCGTCGGCGACACCATCACCAACTCGCCTTTCAAGTTTTACCGCGTGCGCGTGTTCGAGCCGTAGCGCACTCGAGGCTCGACAGTTCGGCGGGTGGTGTTTGAAATCTGGCGCACGGCAAAGACTGCTTCCACCATGTTGGCACTTGGCACACCTGCGCCAGACTTCCTGCTGCCGGACACGAACGGAAAACTCGTTTCATTGGCCGACCTGAAAGACGCGCCCGCGTTACTGGTGATTTTCATGTGCAATCATTGCCCCTACGTGAAACACATCCGGCATGAACTGGCGGACCTCGCCGACGAATACCGGAAACGGGGCGCAGCAGTTGTCGGCATCAATTCCAATGACGCGGTCAACTATCCCGATGACAGCCCGGCGAAGATGGCCGCGGAAGTGCGGGAGATTGGCTACACGTTTCCTTATCTCTTCGACGCGGCCCAGACCGTGGCCCGGGCGTACCGCGCCGCCTGCACGCCCGACATCTTCGTTTTCGACAAGGATCAGGAGCTGGTTTACCGCGGCCAGTTCGACGACAGCCGTCCCGGCAACGGCATTCCGGCAACCGGAAAGGACTTGCGAGACGCGCTCGATGCCGTGCTCGCCAGCAAACCCGTTCCCTCAAAACAGAAACCCAGCATCGGCTGCAACATCAAGTGGAAGCCGGGCAACGAACCGGAGTACTTCTGAAGTCTTTTTTGGGTATTGAAATCGGCGGCACGAAACTGCAGATCGTCGTCGGCGATGCATCCGCGAGGATCGTCCAGCGACGTCGTCTTGCTGTGGATCGGGTCAAAGGGAGCGCGGGTATTCGCGAGCAAATCGAGGCCACACTGCCCGGATTGATTCCCACCGCCAGACCGTCGGCCGTCGGCGTCGGTTTCGGCGGGCCGGTGGATTGGAAAGCCGGCCGGATTTGTCGCTCGCACCAGATCGAAGGCTGGGCCGATTTCGAGCTCGGCGATTGGCTGCACTCGCTGACCGGACTGCCGGTGTGCGTGGAAAACGACGCGAACACTGGGACGCTCGGCGAAGCACTCCACGGCGCGGGCGCGGGCTTCAACCCGGTTTTTTACGTCACGCTCGGCAGCGGTGTCGGCGGAGGGCTGGTCGTGAACGGAAAAGTTTATCATGGCGCGAAACCGGGCGAAGCGGAAATCGGCCATGTTCGCCTGGATCGCGAGGGAACCATCGTCGAACAACGGTGCTCCGGCTGGGCCGTGGACGCCAAAATCCGCCAGCTCAAAACGACCGCACCGGACAGCCTGCTGGTCAAACTCATCGGCAACTCGACCGGCGGCGAAGCCAGGCATCTCTCGTCCGCATTGCAGCAAGGTGACGCAGCCGCCAAACGCATCTTGAACGAGACCTCGGAAGACCTCGCCTTCGGTCTGTCGCACGTCGTGCATTTGTTTCATCCGGAAGTCATCGTGCTTGGCGGCGGGCTTTCGCAAGTCGGCGAGCGGCTGCGCGCATCGGTTGAAAGCGCTCTCGCCGCATTCACCATGGAAGTATTCGCGCCCGGCCCAAAGGTTCATCTGGCAAAGCTGGGGGAAGACGCAGTACCGGTGGGCGCTTTGGAACTCGCCAGACGATCGGATTAACCGCGACTGTTTGGCCACGCTGACGAGGGGGAGGGTTGGCACTACCGCCGCGTGAGGGCACGCGGCCTACAAAAGCGGACGAAAACGGTAGGCCCGGAGTCCTCATCGGACACTCGCTTCTCTTGGCCGCTCAAACGCGACGGAGTGTCCACACCGCGCAAGCTAAAGCTTGCGGCTGCACCTTTCGGCTGGATAATTGCCACGGATGAAAGATTGGATTTCCAACTACCTGAAGGCCCAAAAAGCCGCGCACGATTCCATTCCGGTGGACGCGGTCGCGAAGCTCGTCGAAACGTTTGAACAGGCGCTCAAAGACGACCGGCAAATCTTTGTTTTCGGCAATGGCGGCAGCGCGGCCAACGCCTCGCACTTTGCCACCGACCTCGGCAAAGGATCGTCCGACAAACTCGGCAAACGCTTTCGTGTCCTGTCGCTCAATGACAACGTGAGCTGGATTACCGCGTTGGGCAATGACTACGCCTACGAGGATGTCTTCGTTCGGCAACTGATGAACTACGGCATGGCGGGTGACCTGGTGATGACCATGAGCGTGAGCGGGAGTTCGCCGAACATCGTAAAAGCGGTCGAGTGGGCGAAGAAAAATGGGCTGCACACCGTCGCGCTCGTGGGCGGCAAGCGCGGCCGGCTCGCGGAACTGGCCGACCAAACCATCGTCATCAACGACACGCATTATGGCCGTGTGGAAGACGCGCACATGGGCATCTGCCATTTGATTTGCTACGCGTTTATGGAAAAGCCGGAGTTGGGCATCGTATGACCCTAACGCCGAATTATCTGCTGGCCTTCGTCAAGACCTTCCTTTGGTTTTTCGCATTTATCGCGGTTTCTTCAGGTGTTGTTGCGTATCTCCAAGGTAACGAAGTTCGAGTCGGTAACATCCTCGCGTTGGCAACACTCGGAGGCACACTTTTCGGCATTTTTGTAACCGCCATTTTTACACCGCGAGAAATTACATGGGACGACGAAACGATTAAGATCCGAGCAATATTTCCCCGATCAGGAGATTTTGAGTGGCGACAACTTGAAGCATGGAGTCCATACGGGCGAGGCACGCTTTTAATTAAGTTCAACGATGGGCAGGCGTTCCAAATCGCACCGGCCGGGTTTGGTTCAAAGGATTGGAAGGTTTTTCGATCCATGCTTCAGCAGCGTTTTCCAGAAAAGAAGACATTGATTTGGATTGGAGTCAGACCCGTCCGTTTCAGAAAGAAAGATGGTACCTAACCAACACAGAGACGGGCTAGAAGCTGATTCAGGAAAATCTCTTTGCGCCTTTGCGCCTTTGCGTTGAAATTCCGCCGTGCCCGCGACGGAACACATTCGCAAAAAACTGAACGATCTACCCCACAAGCCGGGCGTTTACCTGATGAAGGACCGGTTTGGGACGGTGATTTACGTCGGCAAGGCGCGCGATTTGCGCAAGCGCGTGAACCAGTATTTCCATCCGTCACGGCGGATGGGCTGGGACCTGAAGTTCAACGCGCTGGTCGAGGCGATCCACGATCTCGACACGCACGTCGTCCGCAGCGAGCCGGAGGCGGTGTTGCTCGAAGGCAAGCTCATCAAGGAATTTCATCCGCGTTACAACGTCAGCTTCCGCGACGACAAACGGTTCCTGCTGCTCAAGGTCAACCTCAATGACCCGATCCCACGCTTCACACTGACGCGCCTCAAGACGGACGATGGCGCGCGTTACTTCGGTCCGTTCGCCAGTTCGGGCGCATTGCGGCGCACTCTCAACCTTGTCCGCCACAAATTCAACCTGCGCGGCTGCCGTCCTTTGACGCCAACTGAGGCCGACTACAAGCATTGCCTCTATGCGCACTTGAAGGTTTGCACCGCGCCGTGCATCGGCAATGTGGCGCGCGACCAGTATCTGCTGCAGGTGCTGGCCGCGTGCGAATTTCTCGACGGCCAGGGCAGGGAGATGCAAGACCAGATCGAGGTAGAAATGAAAAAAGCCGCCGAGGCGCAGGACTTCGAAAAGGCCGCGCAGTTGCGCGACATGCTGCTGGACCTGCGGCGCACGACCAAAAAGACCGAAAAGTTCGAGCGCATTCCCTACAAACTGCCGATTGCCATCGAACCGGAGCGCGACCTGACCGAGCTGGGAAAAGCTTTGAATCTGCCTTCGCCGCCAAAGCGCATCGAGGGGTTCGACATCTCGAACATCAGCGACACGTTCGCAGTCGCCTCGATGGTCAGTTTCAGAAACGGCCGGCCCGACCGCGCAAATTATCGCCGGTTCAGAATGAAGACGGTCGTCGGACAGGACGACTTCGCCTGCATGGCGGAAACGGTGCGCCGCCGTTACACGCGGTTGAAGAACGAAGCCGGAGATGGACAGTCCGGTAAATGGTCGAATGTGCCCGACCTGATTCTGATCGATGGCGGCAAAGGACAGCTCAACGCGGCGTGCGAGGAACTGGCCAGGCTCGGCCTGGGGAACATCGCGGTCATCGGTCTGGCGAAGGAGTTTGAGGAGATTTACCGGCCCGGCGAAAGCGAACCTTTGCGTTTAAATCATGACACGGGCGCGTTGAAACTGTTGCAGCGCGTGCGCGATGAATCACATCGCTTTGCCAACACCTACAACGCGCAACTGCGTCTGAAGAAAATTTCGGAGAGCATCCTCGACGAATTCCCCGGCATCGGCGGGCAACGCAAGGCGGCGTTGCTCAAAGAATTCGGCTCGGTGCACCGGTTGCGGCTGGCTTCGGTGGAGGAGATTGCACGGGTGTCGGGTTTTGGCGGAAAGGCGGCGTCAGAGTTGAAGACATTTTTGGAGGCGCGCGGCGGTTTGTCGCAGTCCGGCGCCCTTCCGAAGGATCAGGAAAAAATCCGGTAGCCGGGCGCGCCTGCGCCACCAGCCCTATTTCGCGGGCAGTTCCTTCCTAACGGTCAGCCACTCGAAGGTGAGTTTGACGTCATCGCCAGTGGACAGAATGCCGACGAGCGTGGGTGGCTGGATGCCAAAGCTGGTCATCTTCACCGAAGTGGAGCCGCTGAATTTGAGTTTATCGTCATCCACGCGGGTCATGGTCACGGGCATGGAGATCTTGTTGGTGACGCCGGCGACGACAAGTTCACCCGTTGAATCAAACAGAAAAGGCCCCTCGGGACTCTTCGGCGTCTCTTTGAGTGTCATTTCCGTGAGGCGATAGTCAATTCGACGATGGTCTTTTTCCTTCATCGCATCGTACATGACCGTGTCCATCTTCGTCTTGTCGCTTTTCAACTGGCGCACGGGAATGAGCACGGCAACCCGGGCGTTCACCTTGCCCGGCCTGGCATTGTCAAAACTGAAGCCCGGGTCGAATTCGACAAAGCCGCCGATCAATTTGCTCTCCACCGACCAGTCATGCACGGTGGAGGTGCCCTCCACCTTCACCTTGCCGCCGCCAGGTTGAGCGGTATACCGAACCCAGTTGTCCGCGCCACGCAATGAGGCGCCGTGCCAGGCAAGCACTCCGACAAACAGAAGACAGATCGTTTTCATGAGACTTTTTCCGGTTTACGTTCGCCACCCCGCCATGCGGCATTTTGACTCGATCCCGTTCAAGCCAATTCAAACCATTCCTTCGGCAACGCCAGCTTGCTCCCCTTGGCGACGGCTTCACTGGCCTTGATCGCCAGGACCGTGGCCTCGAAGCCTTCCTGATAATTCGCCGTCGGCTGTAATTTGACTTCCGAAAGATATTTTTCGAGCGCCGATTTGTCGCCCGTGCCAAAGTTGGCGGTAAAGTCCTCCACGGCCGAGCCGACGGCATTCACGTTTGTGAGGAAGGATTCGAGCGCGTAATAAAGCGGTTTGGTGGTGTAAGAAGCCTCATCGGTGGCCTTTTCCGTCAGGTTCGTCAGCTTCGTGGCGTTTGCGATCAACGCGATGCCAGTCTCTTTGTAGAACTGGTCCTTGCGGGCGTACACTTCCCAGCCGAGCAGCGGTGAATCCACTTCTTTGAACATCCACGCCTTGTTGCCGCGCATCATGATGGCAGCGTCGGTTCCGTAAAGGATTTCGTAATCCGCATCAAAGGAATTGGCCAGCGTACTCTCGAACGTGAGGCGCGCGCCCCCGGGATACTCGAAGACGGCTTCGACGGTGTCCGCCACGTCGCGCCCGTCCTTCCATTGCATGATCGAACCGAAGCCGGTGACGGAAGTCGGGCGCCCGTTCAGGAACCACGACATCGCGTCAATCTGATGAATGCCGATTTCTCCCACCAACCCGAGTGAGGTGTCCTTGCTCAACCGCCAGTTCAACTCGCGTTCCCGGTCAGGGTTGGGCGAAGTCATTCGCCAGCTTTGCTTCTTGTGCCATTGCGCGTGGGCCATGACCGCCTTGCCGGACGCACCCGCGCGGATGAAATCCAGGAGGAATCGCCGCTGCGAGTCCGCGCGCATCTGAAGGCCCGCCTGAAAAACCTGCTTGTTTGCGGCTTTGCCCGCAAGCGCGATTGCCCTGGCGTCCTCAATGTTGTTCGCCAGCGGCGCTTCACAATAGACGTGCTTTCCCGCCTGCAACGCAGCGATGGCGATTTCACGGTGCTGGTGGGTCGGAGTGGCGACGATGACCGCCTGGACCTCCTTGTCCTCCAGCATTTTCCTGTAATCATCGAAGTCTTTCGCGGTAGGCGCGGAGTTTCTGGCGCGTTTGACGGAGGCCGGGTACGTGTCGCAAATCGCAGCGACCTGGGCCGTTTTCAACCGTGACAATGTCGCGATGATTTCGCGGCCCCAGGTTCCCAGACCGATCACGCCGCATTTGACCTGGAACGGCACGAGCGTTTCGACATCGGCGGCGTGAGCCGGAGAGCGGCCGATCAGCTCCACGCCCCCGAGCACGGTCATCAAGGTTGCAAAAGAGCCGCCTTTGAGAAAATCACGACGGTTCAGTTCGGCAGTTTCGTTGCTGTTCATACGACCATTTTTAAACGGCGCCTTCGCGAAACACAAAACTAATCAATAAAGCCAGCGATGATCGCGGGGCACTGACTGTCGGGTCATTTGAGGTTTTTGGGCAGTTCTTTGATGCGAATATTGCGAAAGGTGACCGAACCATGATCGCCCTGGAGAAAAATCGGTCCGGGTTCGTTCACTCTGTCGTCAATCTCACTGCCAGTGGCACGATCGCAGGCGACGGCGTCATGAATCTTCACACCGTTCAGAATAACGGTAATCTTGTCGCCTACGATCGTCGCCTCGACGGTGTTCCATTCTCCGGCCGGTTTGGATACAAATCGGTCGGGCGCTTTGAAGTTGTAGATGGCGCCGTTTCCACCGGGCGCCGGTTTGCCGGTGGCATGATCGTCAAGGATCTGGATTTCATGCCGGCCGCGCATGTAAAAGCCGCTGTTGGCGCCTTTCGGTATTCTGTATTCGTAGCGAACGGTGAAGTTCCAGAACATGTCTTCGGTGACGAGATCAGTTCCATGCTCGCCACGACTGACAGTGTTGACCAACAGGCCGTCATGGACGCTCCAGCTCTGAGGCCCATCCGGGCGGCGAAGTTTCCACCCGGCAAGGTCCCTGCCATTGAACAACGGACGGAACCCCGCGTCATCAGCATGGCCGATCAACCCGACTCCGAGCAGGGCGAGTATCGTCAGCGTGATGGTTCTCATGGTCCCGGATTTCGCCTGCAACAATGCCGATGAGAGCGTACGCTGAGTTCTACTTCGTTTGTGGCTTCGCATCACCCTTTTCCAGGCCGAGTGCCCACTTGATGCCGCCAAGGATGTGCTTTTGATAAGCTTCGCTGACCTCGCGCGTGTTCTCGCGTTTGCCATTCTTATCCGCCCAACCGGGGTCCCAGACATCTTCGCGGTGGCCCAGCTCAGTGTAGAAGACCCGTCCCTTGCCAAACATTTTGCACCAGGAGATCGGGTAATCGCCCGGCGTCTTATCATTCGGGTGCGCATCCAACGCCAGGAGTCCGTGGACCTGATCACGGTGAAAGTTTTTTTGGATGTAAATCTCGTCAAAAACGGTGAACGTCGCGCCGAGATCACGGGTCGCGGGATGTTTTCGGTCCTGGTTGATGCAATTGACCCGGACCTGGGCGTGGTGTTCCTTGAACTCACCGCCGAGCATTTCCACGTAGGGTGGAAAACTGTGGAACGTGTCGCTCCCGGAGTGCATGGCCACGAATGCCTTGCCGGATTTTACCCAGTCAATAAACGCCTGTTTGTCCGGCAAAGGCAGGTCACCCGTGGTGTTGGCAAAAATGGCGCCGTCATACTGCTTGAGGGCCGTGGGCGTCATCTTTTCGGCCATGTCCTGGTCGTTGCGGACATAGTCCACCGTAAAGGCGCCGCTCTTCTGGCCGAGTTCACCCAGGACCTTTTCCGCCGTCGGGATGGAACTATGTCGAAAACCCTTGGTGACGGTAACAACAAGGAGCTTTTTGGGGGCCGCTTGCGCCGAAATTGCAACCGCGCAGCACAGCCCCAACAGGCTCGCGCCCGAATTCCAAAAAAGTTTCATTTTCATAGATTTGATAATCGGCCAGGTTTTTTTCGCCCTCTTATCAGTGGTGTGCCTGAAGGGGACGCAGTTTATTTAGCGTGAATTCACACCGGGTCAAGGATTCTTTCAGAACGGATCAGCCTGCAACGGGACCCTCGCCGCTTCATGGAAGGAGCCGATAGATCAAGGCGATCTGTCCGGCGCACAACACAACCAACGCTGCCCAAGTGAGGAACTCGCGCATCCACAAACCCAATTGGCGGGTTTCACCCAGCCAGAACCGGATCTTTACGGCGCCAATCCCGATGACGTCGCCATTCCGCAAAATGGCCTGTTGAACCGATTGATCATTGACGGCGGCCCGCGCCTGCGAATGAACCTTCAAGGCAAATCCGTCGGGCATCTGCAAATCCAGTTCCAGATGCCGGTCCCACACGCCTCCTTCTTCCAACCTGAGGTCCGATGAAGTGTCGCGACCAACGACAAAAGGAAAATGGCGGGCCACCGCGATGGTGCCCGCCTGTTTGCCGGAAAGCACTTCGAACTGGACCATTAAAGGATGCGGATCGGAACGATCACCTGATCACCTGGATAGACTGGCAGGTCGAGTTTTGGGTTCTTGAGCGCCTTGTCGTAATTCACTGTTTCCGTTTTTCCGTTGGTGCGAATGACCTTGACCTTTTTACGATTGGCAAACGGGGTGAAATCACCGGCCGCCTGGATGGCCTTCATTACCGTCACCTCGCCGCTGTAAATATATCGGTTGGCGTTCTTGACCTCGCCCCCGACATAAAACCATCGCTCTTCGATCAAGACTGTCACCGTCAACGCACGCGTAAAATAAGCCGGAACGTAAAGACTCTGTAAATCCTCCTGCAGTTTTCCGACAGTTTTTCCGGCGGCCAGCACGCGCCCCAAAAGCGGAGGGCTGATATACCCGTCCTCGCGCACCTTTTCCTCATGCTTCGGCGGGGGCGAGGGAATGCCGGAAAAAATGATCGTCAGCTTGACGCCGGGTTGGATCCAGTCTGCAGTTTGGGTGGACGATGCGACCGAGTTCGTTGACACGGTGTTCGTCGAGACTGAAACCGGCACACTCCCGGTTGCTGGCGCAGCGTTGGTGGATTGAGCTTCGGGAAACGTGTATTGAGGAGTTCCGCACCCGGCGCACAGGGCGAACACGAGGGACGCAAGCGCCGAATAAAGACACTGAACGCCGATTCTAATTGACGAATTCATCGCGGAAAATCCTTAACAGGGCGGCCCCGAACGACAATCAATATTTTTGCTTCAGGTCAAGCTGGGCACGGTCGCCCGCGGGCTTTTTCTTTTCGCCGTTCTTCTTGGCCGGTGCGTCTTCCTCGCGCTTGGCGTAATAATCGTAATAGTAACCGCTGTAGTAGTAATAGTACGAATCCTGCGAGATGTTGATGTTGTTCAGCACCACACCGAGCAGATTGCCACCCACCTTTTCAACCATTTGTTTGGCTCGGAGTGTCATCGCCTGCGGGTACTTGCGGTACTGGATCACCAGCACAGCCAGATCCACTTCGCTCGCGAGAACCGACGCGTCGCTTACGCCCATGATCGGCGGCGAATCGAAAAAGACGAAATCATAGCGCCGTTTGGCCTCCTGAATAAAGTCCTTCATTTGCGTGGAATTCAGGATGCCCAGCGAGCTGCTCGGCAATTTGCCGCTCGGCAGGAAGTCCAGGGTCGGAATGCCCGTGGTTTGCACCACCTGTTCGAGCGTGCTCTGCCGCAGCAGATAACTCGTCAGGCCGGAGGAATTGGAAACGTTCAACAATTTGTGCAGGCTCGGGCGGCGCAGGTCGGAATCCACGAGCAGCACGCGCTGACCGTTC
>DATNDF010000457.1 GCA_035607015.1 Candidatus Angelobacter sp.
CTTCCTTCGTGATGTCCGTGAACCGGGCAACAGGGATCTCGGCTTTGGATTTGTCAGGAATAGTCGGGGCGACGATTTGCGTGACTCGTGGCGGGACAGGCGCAGGTTTGCGTTTGAGGGCTACGATCGCGATGACGACGACGACCGCAATACTCGCAAGGGCCATCAGCGACCAGCGCACGGCCCTGCCAATGACGGCGTCGTCGGCATGGACCAGTTCCTCCGATTCGTCGGGTGGCTCAGTCGGGTTGGTGTTCATTGAATTGACTCGTGCAGAAACGACGCGAGTGACGCAAGAAATCGCGGTGCGAAATCACGCGAGCCGGTCGTCAGGGTTTAGCAGCCATGCATGTGGATGATGCGTGAAACCAACATGCGGGTAGTAATTTTCCGCCGCCGGCGCCGCCAGCAGGAGCAATGTGGTTTTCGCGCCTCCTTCTGATTGAGTACGGCGAATCAGCTCCCTGCCGATGCCTCGGCGTTGATGTGAGACACACACGGCGAGATCCGACAGATAGGTGATGTAGCAAAAATCCGAAATGGAACGCGCCATGCCCACCAGCGCGTTGCCATCCCAGGCGGTGATGACGAGATTGGCGTTCGCCAGCATTGCCGCCATTCGCTCACGATCGTCAACGGGCCGGCGCTCACCCAGCGTCGAAGCGCGGTAAAGTTCTATGACCGAGGCGAGCTCGAGATCGTTGCCGGTTCGGTAGGTGATCATGCGGTTTGGGGGTGACTCGCCGGCCAGAAACGGACTCACCTCATTTCGCAAGCAAAACCGTCTTCGGGGTGGTTTCCCTGGTCAGCTCTGGCGCTCCAGCTCGTTGAAGTGGGTAGATCACCGTTGCCTGAGCGGCATGGTCGGCCGCTGGATCGGCCCGACGTGCGAGGGCGATGGCCCGGTCGGCGGCGTTGTAGTCAGGGAGATATTTTTCATGTTCTTTCCGCTGGTGGGACGCCTCCTTTTCATCGCCCAGTTGCGAATAAATCAGCGCAAGATTGTAGTGCGCGGTCAAGTTTTCGGAATCCAACGTCAGCGTTCTCTGGAACTGCTCGACCGCCTTCATTAGAAACTCCTTCTGGCCGGCAGGATTGGCGCGTTCCATTTTCGCCCGTTCAAAATAAGTCTGCCCCAGTTCATTGATCACTTCGTAATCCTTGCTGAAATCGAAACCGCGCCGGTCGAGTTCGGGATAGTGGTCTTCCAGAATGCTGCGAAACTCCTTGATTGCTTCATCAAGAAACCCGTTTTGTTTGTTCACCAGACCGGTAAACCACGCGACGGTCCAGCGCGGCGCGGGCGGATCGAATTTGACCGCGCGTTGCAGCGCAGCGACCGCGTCGTCGAGCCTGCCTTCCTTGTAATAGACGCGGGCCAGATTGATCGGGCCGTCGGCACGACCCAGTTTTTCCACGCGGTCGAATGCCTGCGCCGCCTGGATCAATTCGCCCTTCTCCGAACCCTTGTCACCTTCGAGCAGGAGGCCGATGCCATAGTCGTTCCAGCGCTGCCATTCGGGAACCGGCGAAGGCGTATTGGCAATCGCCGGGGCGCCGCCTCCTTCGACCGGGAATACGACCCGATCCGAAGCGATGGTCGTGACCGGCAAGTCGTTCGTTACAACGAACGGCGCGCCCGCAACATAGTTCGTGTTGAAGACGTAGTTCAAATAAATAGTGTCGAACTTGCGATATTGCAGTTTGACTTCCACCGTCAAGGGGGCAGCCTGCCGTTCGGGAACGGTAAAACTGTAATGCACCGTCTGGCCGGCGCCGGGCGGAATCTGGTGGTTATAAAGTGGCGTAAAAATATCCTGCGGGTTGCGACGATCCACCCGACGACCGTCGCGATCGAGCATATACACATTTACGAAGTGCGACCAGGGATCCACCTCGTTGTGTGGGCCGAGACCTCCGCTGCGTCCAAGGACCTTTCCGCCATCCGCGATTTTCGCGTCCACCCAGATCTCGTTCGAGTCCACCGTGCCTTGCGTGAACGGATGCCCGACCTTCAGCGTGCGGAGGACAACTTCCAGCAAATAGGTCCGCCCTCGTTTGAGTGTCGGCACGGTTGGGCGTAACGGCGCGGTAAGCGGACCGTCAATGGTTCCGCCTTCCTTGATGCCAAAAATATCCACGCGCAGGCTGCCTTTCAGGAACTCCTCTTGGCGTTTCACGATGTCCGCCTGGTCGCGGAGGTAAGCGACTCCCGTATTGGCTCCGGGAAAGAGATGGTCGTGGATGAATCTCGCCTGCCGGTTTGTCGGATTGAAAAAATTCGCGCCGAAATCCTGCGATTCCTTCAGGGGCATGTGGCACCCGGCGCAGTTCGGCACCGCCTTCTCGGGATAATAAAAACTGCGCGCCCCGTGGCCGGACACACCGCTGAGCAGATATGTGTCGTAATGGTTCTGTCCGCGCAGGAATTCCTTGTACTTGTTCAGATCCTGCGGAA
>DATNDF010000458.1 GCA_035607015.1 Candidatus Angelobacter sp.
TTCGATCACACGGCACTGGACGAAGGACGCACCTGGCTCGAAGCCGAATGAAATGAACGAACGAAGGGAAAGGACAAACCATGGCACGCAGCAAGACCAGCCGACAACAGACCTTTTCCATCACCGCTCCAAAAGCGCTGAGCGTCCAGTTGGTCGGCGATTTCACCCGCTGGCAGGAGGAGGCCATCGAGATGGAGAGACAGAAAGGCGGAGTGTGGCAGACCAGCGTGACGCTTGCTCCTGGCACGTATCACTACCGGTTCATCGTGGATGGCGAATGGCGTGGCGACCCCGCCTGCGCCTTGTGCCGGGCAAATCCGTTCGGAGGTGACGACGCGGTAAGACAAGTGGCCTGACCGGCACGAATCGGCAGAATCGCAAGACCGATGAAAAACCCATTCGACAATTCTCCCACACGTCCTGACCACGCCCGCAAGTTCTGGATTGCAATGATACTTGGCTTGTTGCTGTTGTTCACGACTTGCTGCAACAAACGCACCGAGCACGATGGGAATGCCGCCAAAGGCCGCGTGACCATCACCGTTTGGGCGCATCACGGAAAGCCCGAGGAGTGGAAAACAATTCAGTCGCAAGTCGAACGTTTCAATGCGAGCCAGACCAACGTGGCCGCGAAACTCGTCGAAATCGCCGAGGCGAATTACGACACGCAGGTGCAATCGGCTGCTGCCAGCCGCCAGTTGCCGGACGTGCTGGAGTTCGATGGGCCGATGCTCGCGAACTACGCGTGGAAAGGTTATCTCAAACCGCTCGAAGGTTTGCCTGCTGAAATTCAATCGGACTTGTTGCCGTCCATCGTGCAACAGGGGACGTATGGCGGGAAGTTCTATGCGGTGGGCACATTCGATTCCGGCCTGGGACTGTTCGCGAACCGTCGTTTGCTCGAACAAGTCAGCGCCCGCATCCCAACGAACGTCGCGAGTGCGTGGACGATTGACGAGTTCAACCAACTTCTCGCGCGGTTGGTCGAACAGGAGAAGCGTTCCGGCGGCGACGGCCAGGTGCTCGACTTGAAACGCGACTATCGCGGCGAGTGGTGGACTTACGGCTTCTACGCCAGCCTCGTCAGCGCGGGCGCGGACTTGATTGACCGCACGAAATACCAATCCGCCGCTGGAGTGTTGAACTCATCCCAAGCGGTGGAGGCACTCTCAAATCTGCGGCAGTGGTTCAAGGCCGGTTACGTTGACCCGAACACCGATGGCCGCGCGTTCGTGGACGGGCGAACCGCAGTTTCGTGGGTGGGTCACTGGGAATATCCGCGCTACCGGCAGGCGCTCAGCGAGCAACTGGTCTTGCTGCCGCTGCCGAACTTCGGCCAAGGTTCGCGCACGGGCATGGGTTCGTGGGCCTGGGGTGTGACCCGCGAATGTCGCAATCCGGAAGCCGCGCTGCGATTCATTGAATTCCTCATGCGACCGGAGGAGATCGAAGCCATCGTTGCGGCGAACGGCGCTGTGCCCGCCCGGCGTTCAGTGATCGAACGCTCCGAACTCTATCGCGCCGTTGGCCCGCTGCATCTCTACGCCGAGCAACTCAGTCAATCCGCCGTGCCCCGGCCGGTGACGCCCGCGTATCCCGTCATTACGTCCGCGTTTCAGGAAGTCATGGCGAAGGTGATCGAAGGCGGCGACGTGAAGAATGCACTGGACGGCGCGGCGAAAACGATTGACCAGGACATCAGCGACAATGGCGGCTACGCGATCAAATAAAGCCAGCGCGAGCCGTCACAGCGAAACGTTCGCCGCGTGGGGCATGGCGAGTCCGGCGCTTGCCGGGCTGCTTTTGTTTCTCCTCTTGCCGTTCGCCCTGGCTGTCGGGTTGAGCCTGACGAATTATCGGTTCAACTCGCCGCTGCCCACACGTTGGATCGGGTGGGAGAACTACGCGCGAATGTTCGCAGACGCCGGTTTTCAGCGCGCCGTGGTGAACAACCTTTATTTCGCTGCGGTAGTCGTGCCGCTGCAAACGGCGTTGGCGTTGGGACTGGCGCTGCTCGTGAATCGTCCGCTCAAGCGCATGGTGTTTTTCCGCACCGTGTTTTTTATGCCGGTGATTTATCCAATGGCGCTCGTTTCCGTGGTGTGGGCGCTCCTGCTCGCGCCCGGTCAGACGGGAATGATGAATCAATTCCTCCACGCGATTTCATTCGGCGCGTGGAATCCGGCCACGGATTTTCTGCGGCATCCGTTGCTGGCAATGCCGGCGATCATGCTCATGTCCATCTGGCAGGGCGTGGGCTATCAAATGGTCATTTTGCTCGCGGGCTTACAGGCGATTCCGCAGGAACTTTACGAAGCGGCGGCGATTGATCGCGCGGGGCGCTGGCATCAGTTCTGGCACGTTACGCTGCCGCAAATGCGCAACACCATTCTCTTCGTTGTCATGGTCACAACCATTCTCGCGTTCCGGTTGTTCGATCAAGTGTGGATTCTCACGCAGGGCGGCCCACAGGACGCCACGACCACGGTGATGTTTGAATCCTTCGTGGCCGCGCGCGAACGCAATCAGGTCGGGTTGGGCGCGGCGATGTCAGTGGTATTCTTCGCCATCGTGTGCCTCGTGGCACTGGCGCAGCACTTTTTTGTGCGTCAGGAAAGGCAGGTCAAATGAGCCGGCAACGGAAACACATTCGCTCGCCTTTCGCTTCGTGGGCTTCGGGCACGTTGCTCATCTTTGCGGTCGTTGGCTTTCTCGGGCCGCTGTGGTTCATGCTTGCCGGAAGTTTCCGGCCGAATGAAAAAGTCCTGGCCCTCGGATGGCAGGCGTTGCTGCCGGTTGATCCGACGCTGGAAAATTACCGCGCGGTATTTCATCAACTCGATTTCACGCACTTCCTCCTGAACTCGCTGCTCATCGTTGGTTCGGTCGTAGTCGCCGGGTTGCTCGTCAATTCGATGGCGGGCTATGCACTTGCGCGTTTGCGCTGGCGCGGACGCGAGGCCGTGCTCGCGGCGGTGATCGTGCTGCTGATCATCCCCTACGAGGCCATCGTCGTGCCGCTTTTTTTCGAGATGACCTTCGCCGGTTGGACGAACTCTTTCCGCGCGCAAATCGTGCCGTTCATCGCCAATCCATTTGCGATTTACTTGTTCTACACCTTCTTCAACGGTCTGCCGCGCGAATTGGAGGAAGCCGCGCGCGTGGACGGCGCAGGGCCGTGGCGGACGTTTTTCCTAATCATCGCGCCGCTGGCCAAACCCGCTTACGCCGCCGTGGCCATCCTCACCTTTCTGTTGCATTGGGGATTTTTCCTCTGGCCGTTGATGGTCACGCGCGGGCCGGAGTTCCAGCCGTTGCCAGTGGCGCTCGGCTACTTCTCATCGAACAAGCCCGTGCAATGGGGCGACATCATGGCGTTCGGCACGTTGATGGTCGTGCCGGTGCTCGTTGTGTTCCTCGCGTTTCAGAAATGGTTTGTGCGCGGTATCGCGATGACGGGAGTGAAAGGCTAGACCGAGACCCAAGCACACATGGCAACGATACAATTTCAGCAGGTCAGCAAGAGCTTCGGCGACAGCAACCATGCCGTGCGCGATTTCAACCTCACCATCAACGACGGCGAATTCATGGTGCTGGTTGGTCCGAGCGGTTGCGGCAAATCTACTCTCCTGCGAATGCTGGCCGGCCTCGAAGAAACCACCTCCGGCGAGATCCGCATCGGTGATCGCGTCGTCAACGACCTGCCACCGCAACAGCGTGACATTGCGATGGTGTTTCAAAACTATGCGCTCTACCCGCACAAAACCGTGTGCAAGAATCTGGAGTTTCCGTTGCAGATGGCGGGCTGGCCCAAAGACCGCATCCAAGCGCGGGTCACGGAAGTCGCG
>DATNDF010000459.1 GCA_035607015.1 Candidatus Angelobacter sp.
CTCATTTCCTGGGGATCCTGCCGGCGCTGGCATTTGCATCGAACTGGCAAGCGGCCGGTTATTTGACCGCGTTCGGTGCGGGGACAGTGGTGGCGATGCTGCTGTTTTCGTCGATCGTCGGGCTTTTGGCGGCGCGCTTTGCCGTGGGGAGCGCCCGGGCTTATCGCGGATTGATGTACGTTTGTTCGGGTACGGCGGTCGCGGTGGGCGTCGCTTGGCTGGTGGTTTGAAGCGGCGATGAGCGGCGCGCGACGTATGCCGGGGTCTCGACGAAGTGATCGGATGAGTGGTTTTCCCCGGAGAAATCCCGACGGCCGCGAAAGGCCAAGGGCTTCGCCCGCGACAAACGATCGGAAATCGCGTGCCTGATCAGAACCAGAAACTTGGCCCACCAGTTGTCCGCACCACCATGTATTGCAGTTGATTCGTTGTCCCGAATTTTCTCCACTCGTTGTGTCCGTCCAAAAACAACAGATTGCCGCCAGCGGGCATTTTGCCGTCCAAATGCGAGGTCGAGTGCCCCTTGAATCCGCCGTCCACGCTCGTGAAATTCTTTCCGGCCGGACTCCGGTTTGGATTGTTGGAGATGACAACGTCTGCGAACAATACCCGTTCTGTTGCAGTCGGGCTGTATTGCACGCCTCCAACCATGAATGATTTGATGGAGCTTAACGAGTCATTGATGTTCGTCGCCAGCAGCCGGGGAGTTTCCGGGAAAGTCGGGGTGTAGCCGACGACGCGAAAACCAGAACCACCAACGACTGCAAAGTTCCACAGGGTGTCGTTGTCCTGCTTCGAAAAGCCCGGGTCATAGAGAATGTGACGCTGCGCCCCGTTTTGTGTGAGCAGTCCGGTGACACGCGTTGGCATGTCCCAGGGCCAGTTTCCCGCGGTGTCTCCCTGGCTGACCAACCTGCCGCCGTACGTCATTATCGGTAGCTTGTCATTGTAGTCGCTTCCATACATGATCGCGGCCAGGGAAAGTTGTCTCAAATTGCTGGAGCACGCCGTGACCTTGGTCCTCCATTTCGCGCGAGCCAAGGCGGGCAACAGCAGGCTGGCGAGAATGGCGATGATGGCGATGACGACCAGCAGTTCGATCAGGGTGAAGGCATTCCCTTTTGAGAATCGCGGTGTTTGACGGTTCGCAAGATCGTTGGTCATACGGAACAAGTTGTTCGCCGGGCTTTTTCTGAAGCGCCAACCGAAATATCGGGGCAAGGCGCTCATTCCTGGGTGGCGATGTCGCAGTCTAACTTCCCCATCCCGCAACGCCATGAGATTTCGCGTTTTATTATTTAGCTTTTTGCGGGGCGCTTTGAGCGGTCCAGGGACGGTTCCTGAGCCTGTACTGACTGGGTGGCGTGCCGACTTCGCGCCGAAATGCCACGCTGAGATATTCCACGTGGGGAAAGCCCGCGCGTTCGGCGATCTGTTCCAACGGCAGGTCTGTCTCGACGAGCAACTGTTTCACTCGGTTGAGTCTGACTCGCAGGATCTCTTCGTGCGGGGTCCGGCCAAGGAGCCTTTTGAAGCGGCTTTCAAGGAGCGTGCGTGAATGCGGCACTGCCTTGAGCACGTCCCTGACTTTGATGCCATCGCAGGCATGCTGCCGGATGAAGTGGACCGCCCGCGCGACGTTGCGATCGTCGATGGCCAGCACGTCGGTGGACTGGCGTGTCGCGATTCCCAGGGGGGTGATCAAGTGGGTTTCGCCCCGTGCCTTCTGACCCGACATCAATTCATCCAGCAGCTTCGCCGCTTCGTAACCGGTGCGGTTCGTATTCGGCATGACGCTGGACAACGGCGGGTCGGACAGTTCGCACAGGAGGTCGTCGTTATCCACTCCGATGACAGCCGCGTCGTCCGGGACTGCGACGCCGACGCGCCGGCACGCATCGAGCACCTGTTGACCGCGAAAATCGTAGCAGGCCATGACCCCCACCGGTTTGGGAAGGTCCTTGATCCACCGGGCCAGATGGTCCACCTGCTGCTCGTCTTCCAGGGAAAAATCTTTCGGCGGGCGATAGACAAAGCACTCCCGGCCTGCTGCGCGGATGCAATTCTGAAAGTGCTCGCATCGCCAGTTCGACCAGTTGAAGCGTTCATCTCCGGCATAGGCAAAGTACTTGAAACCGCGCTCCAACAAATGGTCTGCGGCAAGGTGGGCAATGGCGCCGTCGTCGGTTTCAAACCACGGCAGCGCGGGAATCAAGCGCGCGGCACTGACATCCACGACGGGGATGGTAATCCGTCGAAGCGCCTCGGCGATGGCGGCATTCTCGATCCGCGCGATGATACCGTGTCCGCCCCAATGAGCGAGCCACCGTGGCGGTTTGTCTCCGCGGTTATGTTCCGACAGGTAAAGCGACCAGGGCCGGTGTTCGCGGATGTAGGCCACGATCCCCCGCAACAGGCCGCGGGCATACGCGTTGGACGTTTCGACCAACAACGCCACTTTCACCGGGTCTTTCACGGCCTGGTGATGCGTTTGCCGGACACAATACGATTCCGCGTTTCCAACGGAGGCAATGACGACGCAATCATTCTTCGCGGGCTGCGCAACGTGCTGATGAACTCCAGACTACTGCGAATACGGGCCCGCCCGCAAGCGTCTCGCTAAAAATCAAAAGAAAAATACGCGGAAGCTCATGGCACGGACCGCGGTCCGCAATTCAAGCTGCCGCAGTCCATCGGCTCGCGCATGCTTCGCGATCACCGAAGCCGGGTGTGCCGCACGATGTCCGGCGACGCGGTGCAACGAGGCAGTTCTGTGCGGACAACCAGGCTGCGACCGGGGTATTTTTGAAACATGAAGAAAAAGTCGCTCGCTTCAATCGGCGCACCTCTCTCTTGCGTATTGTCCCTGATCTGTTGTCTGGCCGCCGGAGCGGCAGAAGCGGTTCATGAAGCATCAGTGCGCGTGCTTTTCCTCGGTGACGACGGACATCACCATCCGGCAGAGCGGTTCAAACAGTTGCAACCCGTGCTGGCAAGGCGCGGCATTGAACTGGACTACACCGATTCGCTCGATGATTTGAATCCGGCGAAGCTCGCGGGATATGACGGTCTGCTCATCTACGCAAACTGGACGAAGATCTCACCAGAGCAGGAAAAGGCGCTGCTGGATTTCGTCGGGGCGGGCGGCGGTTTCGTGCCAATTCATTGCGCATCCTATTGCTTCCTCAATTCGCCGAAATACATCGAACTGGTCGGCGCTCAATTCAAAAGCCATGAAACGGGTGTGTTCAAGGAAACGATCGTCAACCCGGAACACCCGGTCATGAAGGGACTTTCGCCCATCGAGAGCTGGGATGAAACCTACGTTCACGAAAAGCACAACACCAACCGCGTCGTTCTCGCCGAGCGCCGCGACGCCAGGGGCGCGGAGCCGTACACCTGGGTGCGCGACCATGGCAAAGGCCGCGTCTTTTACACGGCCTGGGGACATGACGAACGCACCTGGTCCAACGCGGGATTTCAGGCGCTCATCGAGAACGGCATTCGCTGGGCCACGGCGAATTCGCCGTCGCGGCTCAAACCCCGCGCCGGTCTCAAGCCGTTTGAATATACCGAGGCTCCGGCCCCGCTGCCCAATTACACTCCAAATGCCCAGTGGGGCACGCAGGGCGAACCGATTCGCACGATGCAAAAACCGCTCAGCCCCGAAGAGTCAATGAGGCACCTGGTCACGTTTCCGGAGTTCGATGTGAAACTCTTCGCGGCGGAACCGGAGATCGCCAAGCCCATCTGGATGACCTGGGATGAACGCGGGCGGCTGTGGATTGCGGAGACATTCGATTATCCCAACAACATGCAACCGCCGGGTCAGGGGCACGACGAAATCGTGATCTGCGAGGACACGAATGGTGATGGCAGGGCGGACAAGTTTACCGTGTTCGTGGACGAGTTGAGTGTGCCGACCAGCTTTACTTTCGCCAATGGCGGCATTGTCGTGGTGCACTCCGGAAAGACGGAGTTTTTCAAGGATACTGACGGCGACGACAAAGCGGACGTGCGGCAGGTGTTGTTTACCGGCTGGGGCACGGGCGATACCCATGCCGGCCCGAGCAATCTTCGTTACGGTTTTGACAACTGGATCTGGGGCACGGTTGGTTACTCGGGTTTCCGAGGTACGGTTGGCGGAAAGGAGATTCGATTTGGACAGGGCATTTACCGATTCAAGCCCGATGGCTCGAAGCTGGAGTTCATTCGTTCGAGCAACAACAACACCTGGGGGCTCGGCTTCACCGAGGACAACATCATCATCGGTTCCACCGCCAATGGCAACGCAAGCATGTATATGCCGATCCCGAACCGCTATTACGAGGCGGTCAACGGCTGGTCAGCCAGTCGGTTGGAAACGATCGCCGACAGCCAGCGATTTTATCCGGTCACCGACAAAGTCCGGCAGGTGGACTGGCACGGCAAATACACCGCTGGCGCCGGCAGCGCGATTTACACCGCGCGCAATTTTCCCAAGGAATACTGGAACCGCGCGCAGTTTGTCACCGAACCGACCGGCCATTTGCTGGGCCGGTTCTTCCTCGAACCGCGCGGCGCCGATTTCGTCGCGCACAACGCGCGCAATTTTGCCGCCAGCGACGATGAATGGACCTCGCCCATCTGTGCCGAGGTTGGCCCCGATGGCGCACTCTGGATGATTGACTGGTACAATTATGTTATCCAGCACAATCCGACACCGCGCGGTTTCAAGACCGGCAAAGGCGGCGCCTACGATACGCCTTTGCGCGACAAAACACATGGCCGCATCTACCGCATCGCGTACGACCGGGCGAAACCCGTTCCCCCGATGCGCCTGGACAAAGCGACGCCGCAGCAACTCGTTGCCACTTTGAAGAACGACAACATGCTCTGGCGGATGACGGCGCAACGGCTGCTGGTTGTGCGCGGAGACAGAAGCGTCGTTCCGGCCCTGTGCGCGCTGGTCAGCGACAATGGCGTGGATGAAATCGGCCTGAACCCCGCGGCTGTTCACGCGCTTTGGACTCTCGCAGGGCTCGGCACGCTGGATGGCTCGAACGCGCAAGCGACGGAAGCCGCGGTGAAGGCCCTGCAACATCCGTCTGCCGGCGTGCGCCGCGCGGCGTTGATGGTGCTGCCCCGCAATGAGAATTCCCTGAACGCGATCCTGAGGGGGAAGTTGCTGGACGATCCGGATCCGCAGGTGCGGATGGCGGCGTTGCTGGCGGTGTCCGAGACACCTGCTTCAGATGAGGTGGCCGCGGCGACCTTCGCGATGCTTCGGGAGCCCCGCAACGCGAATGATCGCTGGATTCCAGACGCCGCGACCTGCGCCGCCGCGCGCAACGACGCCGGATTTCTTAAGGTGGTGTTGTCCAACTACAAGCCTGTCGCGTCGGCAGCTGCGAACGAGCCGAGGGCGAATTTGATACTGAACGGATCGTTTGAAGAACTGGCGGACGGCCGTCCGAAAGGCTGGAGACCGGTCACGCATGGCGGGCGGGGAAATTTTGCCGTTGGTGAAATGGGGCGCACCGGCAGTCGCAGCGCAAAGATCTCTTCCGAACAGGGTGGAGATGTGAGTTGGGCCGCGCAGGTAAACCTCAAACCGCGCACTGATTACCGCCTCACCGCCTGGATCAAAACCGAAAACGTGCGCAAGATCGGCGGCGCACACGGCGCGATGCTCAACATCCACGAAATGCAGGATCCGGTGCATGGCGCCACCAAAGCGCTGACCGGCGACAACGACTGGACGCGCGTCGAGCTTGACTTTAATTCCGGCGAACTGACGCAGGCGACCGTCAACTGCCTGTTCGGCGGCTGGGGCCGCGCGACAGGTACCGCCTGGTTCGACGACGTTGAACTTATTCCGGCGCCCGGTTCGGAGCTTGCGGGGGAAGTGGGACGGGTTGTCCGGGTGGTGACGACGCACTACGCGCAACGTGGTCCGGTGGAAAGCATCATCCCGATGCTTGCCGCGCTGAAAGGCGCTTCGCCCTCCATTGCGGTGCCCATCCTCGACGGTCTGGTTTCCGGCTGGCCGCAGGGTACGGCGCCCGCGCTGGGCGACAACGAAAAGAAAACCCTCACGGATCTGATGCAGGCCCTGCCGGAATCGGTCCGCGACCGTTTGCTCGCGCTCGCCCAGCGCTGGGGGCGCGCGGACATTTTCGGCGGGAGCATCGCTGCCTTCATCGATTCACTGAGCAAACAGGTCGCCGATCCGATGGTCGCGGACGATAAACGGATTGCCTCCGCCAGACGGTTGCTCGGCCTGGATGACAAACCCGATGCCGTCGGACTGGTGCTCAAGCAGGTGAATTTGTTGACGCCACCAGGGCTGGGGGCCGGTCTGGTGGGCGCGCTCACCGAAAGTCGTGGCCGTGCGACGGGGCGCGAATTGACCGCGCACTGGGCGCAACTGACGCCGGCGGTCCGGCGCGCGGCCATCGCCACGTTGATGCGCCGCGCCGAATGGGCGGACGCGTTGCTGGACGCGATTGAAAAAGGAAACATCGGACGGACCGACCTGGCGGCCGAGGCATGGTCACAATTGAAATCGAATCCCAACCGCGAGATCGCCCGGCGCGCGGAAAGGCTGTCCGCCATCGGCGGGACGGTTTCCGCCGACCGGCAGGAGATCGTTAAGAAATTGCTGCCGCTCGCGAAGGAAAAGGGCGAGCCGGCGCGCGGCAAGGAGGTTTTCACCGCGAACTGCGCGGTTTGTCACACATTCGACGGCCAGGGCGGCAAGGTGGGTCCGGACCTGACCGGCATTGGCGCGCGTGACCGGTCGGAAGTGTTGATCGATATTCTGGATCCCAACCGTTCGGTGGAAGCCAATTACCGGCTCTGGAACGTCACTACCAAGGAGGGCGAGACCTTCTCCGGCCGGCTGGAGACCGAGACGCAGACCTCCGTGGAAGTTCTCGACACCACCGGACAAAAGCACGCCATACAACGGAGAAATATCGCGACGTTGGAAGGCACGCAGGTTTCGATCATGCCCACCGGATTCGAGGCCCTGCCGCCAGACGACTTGAAATCATTGCTGACGTATTTGACCCAACCCTCGCACTGACTCGGGCAGTCAGTATCGGAGTCACTCGCGGAATTCGAGGTCAAGTCGGGACTGTTCGTCGAGATTGCTGTCAACAAGACGCGCGTGGTACAGGGGCTCGCAGACTGGCTTGACGCTGTACACGCTTGTTCAAGTGAGTGCGGGCGGTTCATTGGTAGCTTTTCCCTCTGCTTTTCTAAGATACCCGAACGCAGTGGCCGAAAGGAAAAATGCAGCGCCAAAAAACGCCAGATGAGCCATGAGAATACCGAGAAGCAGACAAAACGCTGCTGCGCCGAATAACTTAAACGCGCAATCCTTGACGGCCAGGCGATTCGATAGCGTAACTGAACCTTTTGCGGCACCCGGTTTAGAAAGCGCTTTGAGGAATAATATGCTCCGAAGATTAAGAGGGATGGATATTGCGGTCGCGACGACCCATCCGCCGGCAAAAAATGCGAAAAAAGGACCACCGAAAAATGAAGCGTATGCGAAGATAGCAGCACTGAGTAAAACCTGAACAAGTATAAGCCGTAACGATTGTGTTCTGATTGGTACAGGGGAGCCGCCAGAAATGAAGAAACCTTGAGCGCGTGAAAGCGCACTACTTTTTCGCGATAGAACGTGTGCTGAAGCGAAAATGATGAGCCAGATAATCGCGATTACCCAGGGTGCAAGTGGGATCGTGCTGGCGTCCAGTTCACTGAAGTATGTTTGCATGAGTGAAACGCCGGACCCGAACGGATATCAGGCGTGCATCTCGCGGGCGATCCGTTCCATGACCGAAACGATATTCTGGACGCAACGGATTGTCGAGTGCAGGCTTGCCAGGTTTATGAACGTCGAACACGAGCCGGCAGAAGCTGCGAGCATCTCCCAAGGACGATCTTTCCGCGTAGAAGCGCCCTCCGTATTGAAGCGGCGCTCTTTTGGTTTTGCCACGGCGGTGTTGACGTTGATGCTGGTCAGCGTCGCGACCGCAACCTCGGCCGATTCGTTTCCGGTCGCGATTCACGTTGACGCGGCGAAGTCGAAAGGCGAGCTGAAACCCATCTGGCGGTTCTTCGGAGCTGATGAGCCGAATTACGCCTGCATGAAAAACGGCAGGAAACTGATCGCCGAACTCGGCGAGCTGCGGCCAAAGCAGGTTTATTTCCGCGCGCATAATCTTTTGACCTCCGGTGATGGCACGGCCGCGTTGAAATGGGGTTCCACCGGCGCGTACCGCGAGGACACACCAGGCCATCCCATTTATGACTGGACGATTCTTGACCGCATCTTCGACACGTATTTGGAAAACGGCGTGCGGCCTTATGTGGAGATTGGTTTCATGCCGCGAGACCTGTCGGTGAAACCCGAGCCGTATCAGCACCACTGGAATCCCCAGCTCGGATACAACGAAATCTTCACTGGCTGGGCTAATCCGCCGAGGGACTATCGCAAGTGGGCCGAACTGGTCTTCGAGTGGGCGAAGCATTGCATCGGGAAATACGGTCGCGCCGAGGTGGAATCCTGGTATTGGGAAGTGTGGAACGAGGCCAACATCGGTTACTGGCGCGGCACGCCGGAGGAATTCCGCAAACTCCACGACTACGCGATTGACGCGGTGCGGCGCGCGCTGCCGACCGCAAGAGTTGGCGGCGCGGATACTGCCGGGAGCGGTGGCAAATTCACCCGCGATTTTCTCGAACATTGCCTGCGCGGCACCAACTACGCGACCGGCAAGATCGGCACTCCGCTCGATTTTGTTTCCTTTCACGCCAAGGGATCGCCGACCACGACCAACGGCCACGTGCGGATGGGAATCGCGAATCAACTGCGCACGATTGACGACGGTTTCCGGATCATCGGGTCCTTTCCAGAGCTAGAGCGCACGCCCGTGGTCATCGGCGAATGCGATCCCGAAGGCTGCGCTGCCTGCCAGGGGCCGTCACTGGCCTATCGAAACGGCACGATGTATTCCAGCTACACCGCTGCAAGCTTTGCGCGCATTTATGATCTGGCCGACCGGCGCGGCGTGAACATCGAAGGTGCGCTGACCTGGGCGTTTGAGTTCGAGGATCAGCCGTATTTCGCCGGCTTCCGTTCGCTGGCAAGCAACGGAATCGACAAACCTGTGCTCAACACCTTCCGCATGTTTGCCCGGATGAGCGGCCGGCGGCTTGACGTGGAAAGCGACGGCGCCGTGCCGTTGGACGAAATCCTGCGAGGCGGCGTCCGGGCAAAAACGGATGTGTCGGCGCTGGTGACTCTCGATCAACGCAAACTCTGCGTGCTCGTCTGGCATTACCACGACGATGACGTGCCGGGACCGGAAGCAGACGTCGAGTTGACGCTGGACAATCTTCCGGTGACGAATGGCGGGGCGCGGCTGGAACACTTCCGCATTGATGAAGACCACAGCAACGCATTCACGGCGTGGAGGCGGATCGGTTCACCACAAAAGCCGACTCCTGAGCAATACGCGCTCTTCGAAAAAGCCGGGCGGCTGGCCACGTTGGCGGGGCCGGAAAATGTTCACGTGTCCGAAGGCAGGGCGACGTTGAGGTTCCAACTGCCTCGCCGGGCAGTCTCGCTGCTCCAACTGAACTGGTGACGGGCCGCGTTCCACAGACCAAACGGCCAACGTCACGGCCGGGCGACAGGGGCAAACCACGAGGCGTTTCGCACATTGAAATTCACCCGCCGATTTTCACGTCACTGGCCGGCTGTAATGAAAAGCGGTTTGAGGTGCCGCTCGTATAAATTTTCGGTCACGTTGCGGGAGATTGTTGATTCGCATTCTGCCACCAGCTTCAAATACCGGCTGCCCATTCTGGCCGCGACTTTGTAGCCGACATGCAGCAACTGGCGCAAATGCGGGTTGAACGCGGGACACTTCGGGTCGTGCCGCAGCGCGTTGACGAACTGCGCGGAACTCCAGCCTTGCACGGTTTGCGGAGATGGCAGTTCCTTCGCGTTAATGTCGATGACCGCCGCGTACGGCGCGCAGAGTTCATCCAGGTGCGCGAAGGCGTCGGCGTATATCTCCTTGGCAAGCGCCAGGCCATCGCCGCCGGCTTCCGCCAGACCGATGATCTCCTCGAGCCAGGTCGTGCCCGCCGTCTTCACATGCACGCCGGCGTTGAGCCGCCGCACCGCGCGGCGGATGGGCGCGTAGATGGAAAACTTGTCGCTGCCCGAATGAACACTCAATTTCAAGTTCGCGGGCAGGCCGTAGCGCTCGACCGCAAAGGCGACGACCGCGAGATCCGCATTGAACTCCCGTTCGAATTGCGCGAGGTCGCCGGCGTAATCCACGCCCTTGTTGAATCGCCCGGTGAACTTCGGCGCGATGGTCTGGATGGGAATGTCTTCGTCGGCGATGGCGGCCAGAATCACCAGCAGTTCGGGCGGCGTCTGCGGGCTGTCGGTCTCATCCATCGAGATCTCGGTGATGAAGTCCGGTCCCTTGGCCTGGTTGATGTGACGGTAAATGCGGCCCGCCTCCTGAACCGCATAAAGAAACCTGTTCGCGACGCGTTCGATCCCGGCGCGGGAGATTTCGAGCGGTTGCTCGACGCAGGGGATTTGCGTTTTGCCAGCGAGTTCACTGTGACGGCTGATAAAGGCTTTCACTGTCCCGTCGTCGGCGGGCCGGCCGATGAAATCCGCCACGTCAATCGTGAAAAAGTCCGAGCACGGAATGAACCGGTCCACGGTTTCAAGCCGGATATGGTCGGCGTCCACGTGAAACGGTTTCGTCCA
>DATNDF010000460.1 GCA_035607015.1 Candidatus Angelobacter sp.
GAGCGCGATGAAGGCCCGGATGCAGTCTGGCGCGGAGGCATCCATACACCGTGGGTCACGCCGGTTCCTGCTGGCTGATGCAGTGGAACGAGCCGAGGCCCCAGATTAAATCGGTGGAGTCAATGCCGATGACGCGCCGGCGTGGAAACACCCTGCGCAAAATCGTTAGCGCTTCCGAATCGTTCGGGTCGCGGAATGTGGGGACAATCACGATGCCGTTGGCGATGTAAAAATTCGCATAGCTCGCCGGCAGACGCTGTCCCTGATACTCAATGACACCGGGCATGGGCAGCTGGACGATCCGAAACATGTTGCCACTCTGGTCGCGCATTCCACGCAGGCGACGCAAATTGTCCTGCAGCACCTGATAATTTGCGTCGGACGGATCTTCTTCGACCACGGTCACGATCGTTGCCGGGTCAACGAACCGCGCCAGATCGTCAATGTGACCGTCCGTGTCGTCTCCGACGATCCCCTCGCCGAGCCAGAGGATGTTCGTCACACCAAGATACTCGCGCAGACACTGTTCAATCTGGCATCGCGTCAGATGCGGATTACGGTTGGGATTCAGCAAACAGGATTCCGTTGTGAGCAGTGTTCCGTGACCGTTAACTTCAATCGAGCCGCCTTCCAACACAACCCCGGGCGAAAAAAGCGGGAGTTGCCTCAAATACGCGACGTGCTGAGGAATGACATCATCGAGATCGAAGGGCGGGTATTTGCCGCCCCACGCATTGTATCCCCAGTCAACGATGGCGCGGTCGCGGACACCGTAGTTGTCACGCACCAGGAATATCGGGCCATGATCGCGGCACCACGGTTCGTAGGCGGGGAAATGGTGAAACAGCACCTGCTCGACGGGCGTGTTGTTTTCGGCGAGCAACCCGCGCACCCAGGCTTCCATTTCAGCGTCCCAGACACTGATGTTTACCTCCTCAACGGCAGCGAGCTGCTGGATCAGTTTCGAATAAACCGGCGGCACGGCGAAGTATCTGTCCGGAAAACTGATCCCGTCCGGTCGCGGCCAGGTCAGCCAGGTGCCGGCGTGGGGTTCCCATTCCGCAGGCATGCGAAAGCCCAGTTGAGCGGGTGTGGGTGTGTCGCTCATCGCGTCACGACGTCAGGGCAATCGTTGTCCCCAGGCTGCCTCCATGAGCCGGTACCATTCGTCCCGGGTCAGCTCGATTTCCGTTGCGTTGATCGCGTCGCGGATACGTTCGGCATGAGTGGAACCGACGATGGGGACGATTCCAGACGGATGCTTCAGCAGCCAGGCCAGCGCGGCGACGGCGCGGGTGACGCCGCGTTCGCGCGCCACCAGATCGAGGGTTTCGCGTACGCGTATGCGGTGCGCGTGATCGGGCGTTTGCAGGTCGATCGGACCGTTGTCCGCGAGCCGTCCGGCCGCCAGGGGACTCCACGCCATCGGCGTCACCTGCTCTTGCAGGCACTGGTCAAGCGTCCCGTCGTGAAAGCAGTCCAGCTTCATTAAACTGATTTCGACCTGGTTTGCGATTAGCGGCATCGGACACGCCTTTTGCAGCGCCGAAAACTGTGACGGCCGGAAGTTGCTCGCGCCAAACTCGCGGACCTTTCCATCCTTTTTCAACCGGGCAAACGCGCTGGCAACCTCTTCGGGTCCGCCGATGTAGTCGGGCCGGTGCAATTCGTAAAGATCGATGGTTTCCACGCCAAGGCGTTTGAGCGACTGCTCACACGACCCGAGGATGTGATCGGAGGAGAAATCGTAGCGATAAGGCGAGTCGGGATTCGGATCGCCTTTCCTGCGAATACCGCACTTCGTGGCGATCAGGACCCGTTTGCGCATGCCGCGCGCCTCCTTGAGTGCGCGCCCGAAGATCCTCTCACACGCGCCTTCGCAATAGATGTCGGCCAGATCGAAAAGCGTGTAGCCGGCCTCGAAGGCGGCGAGCACCGCATTGCGCCCGGCCGTTTCTGCTTCGGGAGTGACTTTGGCGGCTTCCGAGGTTCCGGCAATCCGCCAGCAGCCGTAGGCGAGTCGGCTGCTCGTCAGTGAACTCTTGCCCAGTTGAACGCTCTGCATAGGCAAACTCTTTTCGCCCTCACGCTAAAACAGAATTGGTTTGTAGCAAAGTCATTTCACCGGTCGGATGCGGTCGCGGAAAGGACACACCGAACGCTCGAATCCTTCTGCGATGCATGAAAGTCCGCGGCGTGGATTGACGCCTCCGACCGGAGCCGGTCTGTCGCGCATCAGCCGGATCGGCGGTCATTCCCGGCCGCCTCGGAGAAAACTGGTTGACAGAGAAGTCTGTTAACATCAATCTATCCGCATCCGTTGATGAAACGGAACTCATTGCGAGTGGTCGAGGGACTGGCCCGATGACGCCACGGCAACCGATTGAAGCACGACTTCAATGACCAGGTGCCAATTCCAGCCCAAGCCGGGTCGGCTCGGGGAAGATGAGAAGAGCGGCCGGACTTTCCACCCCTTCTCATCGAATGAGGCGGGGTTTTTTGTTGCCCCGATGAGTTGTGTGGAATGTCGGCAGGATGGCAGACCGCCGTGCGCGCCATTGCATGAACGCAACGGACACGAGCCATCGCAGGAAATCTATGGAAAAGAACGCAGGTTTTATGAAGGCGCTCAGGTGCCGCGAGTGCGGACGCGAATACCCGCTGATCGCCACGCACGTGTGCGAATTTGACTTCGGACCGCTTGAGGTCGCTTACGACTATGATCGCGCGAAGAGGGCGTTGACGCCTCCGGTCATCCGGTCGCGCCCCCAAACGATGTGGCGCTATCGCGAACTGTTGCCGGTGGCGGGCGAGCCGACCGTCGGTTTCGAAGTCGGCTTCACGCCGCTCATCAAGGCGGACCGTCTCGCGCGGCGGCTCGGCGTGCGCGAGCTGTGGGTGAAAAATGACACCGTCAATTACCCGACGCTCTCGTTCAAAGACCGCGTCGTGAGCGTCGCTTTGAGTCGCGCCCGCGAGCTGGGATTCACGACCGTCGCCTGCGCCTCCACGGGCAACCTGGCAAACTCCGTGGCTGCCAACGCCGCCGCCGCCGGACTCAAGGCCTACGTCTTCATTCCCGCGGACCTGGAACAGGGCAAGGTGGTGAATTCGCTTGTTTACGGCGCTGATGTCATCGGTATCAAGGGCCACTACGATGAAGTGAACCGCCTGTGCGCGGAGATCGCCGGCAAATATGGCTGGGCCTTTGTGAACGTGAACATGCGGCCTTACTACGCCGAGGGCTCGAAGAGCATGGGCTTCGAAATCATGGAACAACTCGGCTGGCAAATCCCGCAGCACACTGTCGTTCCGATGGCGTCTGGCTCGTTGCTGACCAAGATCCAGAAGTCATATCAGGAATTCACCAAGCTCGGCCTCGTGAGCGAGACGAAGTATTCCGTGCACGGCGCGCAGGCGACCGGTTGCTCGCCGATCTCCGTCGCACAAAAAGCGGGGCTCGATTTTTTCAAGCCGGTCAAACCGAACACCATTGCCAAGTCGCTGGCCATTGGCACGCCGGCGGACGGTTTTTACGCGCTGAAAGTGATGAAGGATACGGGGGGCTCTGCCGAGGACGTCACGGATGACGAGATCCGCGAAGGCATCAAGTCGCTCGCGGAATGCGAAGGGATTTTTTCCGAAACCGCCGGCGGAGTCACGGTTGGTGTCGCGAAGAAACTGATTGCTGCGGGCAAGATTCAGGCGAATGATTCCGTCGTCCTTTGCATCACCGGCAACGGCCTGAAGACGCTCGACGCGGTCGTGGGCCACGTCGGCAGGACGCGCGAAATCAAGCCGAGCTTGCGCGAGTTCGAAGCGATGCTGGCGAGTGAGGAGAAGGTAAGCGCGTAATTACGTTGAATGGCATTTCAACAACTTTGATGCTGCTCGGCGGACTTCTATCGTTCGCTAACTGGTGGAGTGTTATTCAAAGTTACGTAACCAAGCGATTTCACTCTTCGATTCCACTGTTCGGTGCTGCACTGCTTGGAACAGGAATGCTGCTGAATCCAACGACCCGCCCTTACGCTTGGAGTGCGCTCATCTCGGATTACGGCACGCTTGCTTTCTTGATCGCCTTGCCTCGAATGATTCGTGAGTCCTGGAATACGAGTCGGTTCAATCTACTCTGCGAATATCTTGGCCAAGCTGGAATGAAAAAAGTGCATCTACGCCTTTTCCGACGCGGTATCTTCACCATCCGCCTACATCTGCATCGACCGCCGGGCGAAGCTGGATTGGTTGGGACTGGCACAATTGGAACTTGGAAGTGCGAAGGGACTCAGTTGTTGCTCTCAACTTGGACACATGAAACAGCCGTTTTCAGTGTGAACCCTAAAGCTTCGGCCGAAGTTTCGAAGCAGTCGTCAGGGTTTGAAAGCTGGGAGAAAAGCAACGAACTCTCGCTTTCAAGTATTGATTTTATTCAGACGAAAAGCCGTGTAGCTTGAGCGCAGAAATTGAATTTATGGCAAAGAATGTTCGAATCCCAACGCCGCTCCGCAAGTTGACCAACAACGAGGAGTTGGTCGAGGTCAACGCCGCCACGATTGGAGAGGCGATCACAGAATTGCAGTCCCGCTACCCCGGCATCGCCGAGCGGCTTTTGGACGAAAAAGGCGAGGTCCGCCGGTTCGTGAACGTCTATGTGAACGAGGAAGACATTCGCTTCCTCAAGAACTCGCAAACGCCGCTCAAAGACGGCGACGAAGTCAGCATCATCCCGGCGATTGCCGGCGGTTAAGCGCGCTGGACGATGAGCACATTTTTATGCCGAGCAGCCAAAAAAAATTCAAATCTGCTGCAACCATTAACAGCCAGTCGCAGGCGGTCCGGCTATGGTTGATGTACCCGCCAAAGCTGATCAAGACGCCGATGATCTGGCAGTTGGGGCACAAATTCAAAGTCGCCACCAATGTCCGCCAGGCGAGCGTGACCGATGAAATCGGCGTGGTTTGTCTGGAACTCGATGGAAAGCGCGCGGAGATCAAGGCCGCCATTCGCTGGCTGGTAAAACAGGGAGTAAGCGTCGAGCCTGTAGAAATCAACGTCATCGAGAGCTGACGACGACCCGATTACTGGCTTGACCGTTGAGGCAGCGTGGCTTATACGGGGGGGCATCGGTTTAGCCCGGCAGCAAAACAACCAACCGTAAAGGTCCTATGACAAAGCGTGACTTGGTCATCCGCATCAGCAACGAGACCAGCCTGGTTCAACAAAGCGTTCTCGATGTCGTCCAAAAGACTCTCGATTACATTGCGGAAGCTGTGGCTCAGGGAAAAAAGGTCGAACTGCGGAACTTCGGAGTCTTCGAGGTCAAGGTGCGCAAGGCTCGCATCGGGCGCAATCCCAACGCCCCGGAGAACGACGTCCGTATCCCGCCACGTGCCGTGGTGAAGTTCAAACCCGGCAAGGAAATGCGCGAAGCGGTGTTGAAACTCACGCCCGGCGAAAGCCCGCAGCCTTCCGGCCAGCCCAAGGCCTGAGAGAGACACATCTTCGGGTCGGACGGGCTGTTGACAGGAGAACGTCCGCATCGGAACCGCGCTGTCCTCTTCCTCCAAATATCAGTTTGCACCGTTTCACCCCCGCATTGGCGCGACTTTGACGTCGCGTTTTCTTTCCTGTGCACCGGACGCCACTCTATGGCTAAATACGCGCATGGAACGCTTGCCGGGTTTCCGTGATTTTTATCCTGAACCGCTCCCGCACCAGGACGTGTGGAGCGCGGACGTGCGCAATTACGTCTTCGACACCTGGCGCGGCGTCGCGCGTCGCTACGGCTTTCGCGAATACGACGGCCCGCCGCTCGAACCGCTGGAGCTTTACACGACCAAGAGTGGCGACGAAATCGTTGGCCAGCTCTACAACTTCACGGACAAGGGTGATCGCGCCGTGGCGTTGCGGCCCGAGATGACACCGACGCTCGCGCGCAT
>DATNDF010000461.1 GCA_035607015.1 Candidatus Angelobacter sp.
TGCGACTGCTCGATTTGTGCGCCGAGTTGAAGGTGAAAGTGGTGCCCATGTTCTGGGGGGCCGCCTTTGGCTGGGAACTGGCAACCGGCTATCCGTGGGGGTTCTGGGCCGCGGGTGATTACGACCTCATCAAGGAAGGCCAGGAGAGATTTGTCAAAAAGACCGCGAAACTCCGTCAGCACGCCCGAAAGCTCGGCGTGTATCTCGCCCACGAAATTCATCCCGGGACCGCCGCAATGTGCGCCGATGATTTCAACATGCTGGTGGAAATCTGCGACGGCGACAAAACGCTCGCCGTCAACGCCGATCCGTCGCACTGCTGGGAAGGCGAAGACTGGGAGACGCGCTTCCTGAAGGTCGCGCCGCGCGTTTACGCCTGCCATGTGAAAAACTTTGTCATCCGGCCCGGCGTCCCGCTGCGCAAGATGGAACCGGGCTGGCAGAAGCGCGCGATGCAATTCACCGATCTGCCGTCAGGCGATCTGAATCTGGCGCGTTACATCGAACTGTTGGTGCATGTCGGTTATCCGCAGCGATACTGCGAGGCAATGGGAAAGAAAACCGCGCCGTTGATCGTCGAGGCCGAGAGCGCCTACCGCGACCTGGACGCAACCAGCGCCAACGGCATCCAATATGTGCGGGACAATCTTTGCTTTCCACTGGCAGCGGGGTCGTTCGAAGAGGGCATGGGCGCGTAGGCGGGGCGTTCGGCCCGGGGAACCCGCGCGTCAGCGGCGCGATCGCGCGTTTCATTTCGCGGGCTGCGGCGTGAGGCGGTCGATTTCCTTTTGGATTCGTTCTATTTCCGCTTTCTTGTCAAGGTCCTGGGCCAGGGGCAGCATCTTTTGATAGATCCCGAGCGGGTCCGGGTAGTCCGGGAATTCCTTCAGAAACTGCTGATACAATTCCAGGGCCGGCTCCCGTTTCGTGTAAATGCCCAGCAACTCCGCGTCGGCCAATGTGACGCGAACGCGCTGGAGTGGCGTCATCTCCAGCTTCAATGCCTTCCCATAGGCGTCAATGGCATCAGCCAGTTTGCCCAGTGAGTAAAACAGGTCGCCGAGTTTTTCCTCAAGCACCGCACTCGTTCTGGTCGTCGGCTCCTGTTCGAGATAGCCAATTGCGTCAGCCGCGGGAAAACCGCCCGCAAGATTCAGGTTCACAATCTGCAGGTGTGACCATGCGATCAGCGGGCTCTTCCGTGTCAGGAGTTCACCGTGCAATTGCTGCAATCGTTTGCCGAAATGATCGCCCGGGTTTTTCTGTGGAAAAGACTGATATAACGGATCACCCACGACGGTCGTTTGCCAGGAAACCGACTGCTGCGCCGCATAGGCCGCCTCGCCAAAGGTAAAGCCAAGGACCGTGAAGTCCGCAAACAACGCCGCCACGTTCACCGTTCCCTCCAGATACGGCTCCTCCACGTAACCGATCGTCGCCGTGGCGCCCCGCGCGAGCAGCGGGCCCGCCCAGTATTGGTCGGGCGACCGCAGAACGTGCGCACTGAAGGAATGCAGATGATAAGCCAGCGCCCCCGGCATGAATTCGACCTTGGGTCGCGTGAACGGCCCGGAAAACTGTCCGTCGTACCAGCCCGCATAAAACGCGATCTGGCTCATCGGAAACGCCGCGGAAAATGTCTCGGGCCTGTCGTCAACGACCGTCTCGAATCCGAGCCGCTTGATCAGTTCCGCCGCGCCCCGGATCCAGTCGTCACCTATCTTGTAGCTGGTGTTCGTTAGTCCGCGCAGATCGAAATACGCACGTCCCCACAGGCCGTTGGTTTCCGCCTCCATCGCTTTGTCCACCAGGCCGCGCGCAGTTTCCACGCTCGGACCATCGAGCCGCGCGACCACCAACACGCCGTTGGTCGGGTGGATCAGTGCGGCGTTCGTCACGCCGGCCACGGGATTCCGCGCCGGCCCGGTCAGCGGCAGGTTTTGCAGCAGCAGCGGCATCGCCGCCAGTTCGCTGTCCACCGCCGCCTCGTTGCGGCGAAGTTCGATCCTTGTCCGGTCCGCAATCGGTTCGGACAGGTGCGGATCGCTCAGGATCTTCACCGGCACGCCGTAACAAAGTGTGAGGTAACGTATCCTGGCGTCGGTGATTTTTTGAAAGGCATCGCCCGTCTTCTCGCGTGTCGCGGGAATTATTTCCGAGCGGATCGTGAGCAGTTTCTGTCGCTCCAGCGCCTTCAACAGGGGCTTTTGCAACTCATCGCGAAACTCCGTGCGCGTCATCGTCTCGGTCGTCGGCAGCTCAAACCCGAGGACCTGGTTCGTCGGAACCTCGCGGCGCTGCGCGTAATAAAAGGCCAGGTCCTTCGACTCCGGCATCCGGCTGTTGTAGATCACAACCGCCTCGTCGCCGCGCCCGGCCGCCCGCGCGCCCGCCGCCAGTCCCAGGATCAATGCCCCGCCGCACGTGGCTGACAGAATTCTAATTGTCACAATTTGCATTCGCCGCCCTTCGCGGGAAGGACCTCCGGCTTTTTCACGTCTCACTCGACACTTTCAATCCGTCGTAGGCCAGCCGGACGCCCGGCGGCATTTCCGCCTGGTCCACGTCGTGATCGTAGTCATGCGTCAGGTGCGTGAAGAAGGTCCGCGCCGCGCCAATGCGCCGCGCCGCGGTCAGGGCTTCGTCCAGCGTCATGTGTGTTGGATGCGGGGCGCGCCGCAGCGCGTCCAGCACGGCCACTTCCACACCGCGCACCCGCTCTGTTGCTTCGACCGGGACCTCCTTGCAATCGCTCAAATAAGCCAGCCGCTTTTTTCCCGCCTGCGTGAACAGATAGCCGTTTGTCGTCATCGAACCGTGCGGCAACGGCAGCGGAGTGATCTCCAGATCGCCCAACACGAACGGCCCGTCAATCACGTGCGGTTCCGGCATGAAGTAACCTTTCGGCCACGGTCCTTCGTGAAACGCGTAGGCGAAAACGCGCTTCAGATCGCGCATCGTCGCCGCGCTGGCATAGACCGGCAGCGGCTTGTTGCCGAGCAAATCGCAAAACCGCCGGCAATCATCCAGCCCCATGATGTGATCGGCATGGGAATGCGTGAAGATGACGGCGTCAAGCCCACGGATATTCTCGCGCAGACATTGAACGCGAAATTCCGGAGTCGTATCCACAATAATTCTGGCTGCGCCCGTCTCCACGTAAATCGAAGGGCGCATTCGATGATTCTTCGGATTGGCCAGAAACTCCGGCGGATATTCCCTGCCGATGACCGGCACTCCTTGAGAAGTGCCGGAGCCGAGAAATGTGAACGCAAATGCCATTGACCGCACGACTCTATGCCGCCGGAGAACCCCTTGTCAAAGTCGACGCATGGCCGCGTAGAGTCTGACAGAGACGCCACCCGATTCCGCACCGCGGTTCCAGCGACGCCCTTAATGCTCCACAAGCTGCGAGTTTTCTTTTGCCACGCTGCTCACCTGTCGCCACATTCGGCACGAACAATTTCGCCATGCTGACGACGTTGCGCATTAAAAATCTCGCCCTGGTCGCCGATCTCACGCTCGAGCTTCAGCCCGGTTACAACGTCATCACCGGTGAGACTGGCGCAGGCAAGTCCATCCTTATCGGCGCGCTCAACCTCGCCCTCGGTGAACGCGCCGACCGCACGCTCATCCGTGGTGGCAGCGACAGTTGCACGGTCGAGGCCGTGTTCAACGTTTCCAAACTGCGCGCGCCACTCAAACGGTTTCTCGACGAGAATGGACTCGAACCCTGCGAGGAGAATCAGCTTGTGCTCAAGCGCGCGTTCTCCGCCAACGGCAGCAACCGCCAGTTCGTCAACGGCTCACCCACCACGCTCAGCGTCCTCGCCACGCTGGGTGAATGGCTGGTGGACATCCACGGCCCGCACGACCACCAGTCGTTGCTGCACGCCGGCAAACAGCTCGCCATCCTCGATGCGTTCGGCGCTTTGGGCCCATTGCGCGAGAATTTCGCCGAACTCGTCCAAAGCCGCGCGCCGTTGGAAACGGAAAAGGCTTCATTGATCGTGGACGAGAGAACGTACGCCCAACAACTCGACCTGCTTCGCCATCAGGTGAGCGAAATCACCGCGGCAAAACTTTGTCCCGGTGAGGACGCCGAGTTGGAGAAAGAACACCGGCTGGCCAGCAATGCCGCAAAACTGCTTGAACTGAGCCACGCCGCGTTGCGCCAGTTGAACGAGGACGAGAATTCCCTCACGTCCCAGACCGGCGCGATGGGCCGCACGTTGCTGGAGTTGAAGCGGCTTGATCCCGAGGCAGTCTGCCTGCTTTCGTTGCACGAACAGGCGGTGTCGTTTTTGCGCGACTTGCAAAGCGATTTGTCCCATTACGCCGACAAGCTCGATATTGACCCCGAACGCCTGCGCGCGCTCGAAGAACGCTTGAACCTCCTTCAATCGCTCAAACGCAAATACGGCGCTTCTATCGAGGACATCATCGAGTCCGGTGAACGGGCGCGCCTGCAATTGCAAGCTCTGGAACAGCGCGATATCGAACTGGAACGCATCAATACCGAGTTGGCCAAGCTGGACGGCGAACTGAAGCGCGTCGGTGAAGAACTGTCGGCTCAACGCCGCAAGGTCATTCCCAAACTGAGCAAGGCCGTCGGCAGGGAACTCTCGGACCTCGGCTTCCGGCAAAGCCATTTCGGCGTTGCCATCACGACAGACGCCGGCATTCCAGATTCGCAATCCCGGATTCCTTTGTCCGGCTTCGATCAGGTCGAGTTTCAATTCGCGCCCAACCCCGGCGAACCGCCCCGGCCGCTCCGCGCCATCGCTTCGTCCGGTGAACTCGCCCGCGTGATGCTCGCTCTCAAAACCGTGCTCGCGGCGCAGGATGACATCCCGGTGCTGGTGTTCGATGAAGTGGACGCGAACGTCGGCGGCGAAACCGCCAACGCCGTCGGTGAAAAAATGCGACGGCTCGGAGAAAACCGCCAGGTGCTTTGCATCACGCACCTCGCGCCGGTCGCCGCCTCCGCTGCCGCGCACTACGTCGTGACCAAAGAAACGAAACTGTTGCGAACGGTCACGAACATCCGTTTGCTTGGCCAGAAGGAGCGGGTCACCGAGCTGTCACGCATGCTGGGCGGCCAGACCGACGCCGCTCGCAAACACGCCGAAGCACTGCTGAAACGGTAGCGCACGCCCGGCTGCAAACGCGAAACGGACTGCCACAACCGTGCTTCCTTCGCTCAAGGTTTCTGGGTTTGTCACAGTTCGTCTTCCCGTTCGGCGTAAAACAACTGATACGCCCGGTCGTAATCCGACTCCAGCACGAACACTTTTGCCAGACGATTCAAATCGCCGTCGTCCGGCGTACTCGCGTCAGCCCACTGCTGCGTCGCGTTGATGCCGTGCTTTTCCAGCATTACGACGAGCATCTCCGTGTTGATGACCGGCCCGGTGTAAAACAGTTTCACTGCTGAAAGTTCAACCACAGGTTGACACGAATTTCATCAACTTTCCACGCGGTCTGCGATCGCCTTTTCGTCAACGCTCAAGGAATCAACAACCGGTTTGTGTCCAGGCCGGAATGCATCACCTGTTCCTGCAGTTGCTCGCCTCTAAAGGATCCGACGCTGCCATCGCCCAACGCCACGTTGCCCGCGTTCTTGTGCATGTCAGACGTCCAACCGACCGTCACATTGGCCCTCAATTCCAGCAAGCCGCTACCCACTGGAACTTGATTTGTCGTTAAATTCCGATCGCCCGCGAGCAACGATTGTGGCAAGTCGTCCCTTGCTTCCAAACCGACGAAATAACTGATATTCGCATTGCGCAGGACCGAAAAATTGGTCGCACCCTTCCGATCGTCGGCCGGGCAAGCCAGAATTACCGGAGTGCTCAATTCGTTGGACATGACCTGAAAGTGACGGAACACTTCGCTGGTCGCGAGGTATTCCATCGAGCGGCCCTTGTTGGTCGAGACGCCCATCGGGTAAGTGCCTGCGTGGTCGTTGGCAAAAATACGGAAAGCCAAACCAATCTGTTTCAAGTTGCAGTTGCAACAGATTCCTTGCGACTTCGCTCGTGCCTTCAGCAATGCGACAAAAGCCAAGCCGAACAAGAGAACGCAGGTTCCGACGACCGCAAGCAATTGTATCCGCGTAAACCCGACGACTCGAGTTCGTTGACAGGGCTGTCTCATTCGTTTCAAGGAATCAACAACCGGTTTGTCGAGTCGGCGGAAGCCGACAGCCTGCCGCTCGTCATCATTTGGACGCTGCCGTCGCCCAGCGCCACGTTGCCGGAATTGTTGTGCATTGCCGCCGACCAGCCCAACGTCACCTTCGTCGTAAGGACCAACAATCCACTGCCGACCGGAACGCCGTTTGTCATCAGGTTCCGGTCACCCGCGAGCAACATTTGTGGAAACATATCCGTCGCATCGAGGCCAAGAAAGTAACTGACGTTCAGGTTGCTCAAGACGCCAAAGCTGTCGGCCGGCTTTCGGTCGTCCGCCGGACAAATCAGAACTTTCGGCGTGCTCGACGTGTTCGACAGCGTTCGCCAATGCGGGAACGCATCGGGCATTAAGACGTATTCCTTTGAACCACCTTCTTTCGTTGAAACGTCCATCGGAAACTTGTCACCGTGATCGTTGGCGAAGACACGAAAGGCGAGACTTTCTTCCTTAAGGTTATTGCAACACCCAATCCGCTTCGATCTGACCCCACGGCGCGACACGGAAGGCACAAAAACCGCGAACAAGAATGCGACTACTGCAACAACAACCAATACCTCCACCAACGTCAGCGCAGACCAGGTTTGGTTGTCACTATTTGTTCTCATCATCATGGAATCGCCAGCCGGTTCGTCGCCACGCCGGACTCGCGCACCGCCCTTTGCAGACCCGCCGAATCCAACCGTTCCAATCGTTGCGCACTCCCGTCACCAAAAACAACGTAACCGTGGTAATCGTGATACCTCTTCGTCCAGCCAATCGTATCCCTGGATGTCAGTTCCAAAAAGCCGTTGGTCGGTTGACGGTTGCCAGTCAAATAGCGATCACCCGACAGGATCGAATTCGCATTGGTTTCACTCGCATTGAGTCCGACGAAGTAACTGACATTCTGATTGTCAAAACCCGTCACCCAATTAGTCGACCAAACCCGTTTCCTATCCTCCGGGCAAACGAGTATTTTTGGTGTACTCAATTCATTGGACATGACCTGAAAATGGCGGAACGCCGAGTTGGGAGCGTATCGATACTCGCGCGAACCGCCGTCGTTCGTCGAAATCTCCCACGGAAGTTTATTGTCGTTATCGTTGGCAAAGATGCGGAACGATAGGCCGATCTGCTTCAGATTGTTCGAGCAATAAGGCCCGTCGTGATGGCCGGACTGGAGAAACGCGGGCAGAATAACGCCAACCAACACCACTACCACCGCGATCACAACAATCACTTCAATTAGAGTCAATCCCCTGGATCGTCCATTTGTCACAATGGGTTTCATACTACCTCGCGCTGGAGCGAAGGATAATTCACGCTTGTTGTCGAAGAAATCCTTTTTCGCGTTTGATTCGTTCGCGCGCGGCCGCGAGCAATTTCGCCCGGGTTTTGACTGCCATGACACGGGCCCGACGAGTCTGGAATCCTTGCTCTCTCAACTTGTGGACACGTTGCAGCAAGGTTTCTACAACCGCCGGATCCATTGAGCGTCTGCGCCGGAGCATGACCGGCCAGACCACCAGCGAAACGGCGAGCGCACACAGCAGCAATTCAATCCGCGCGGTCGCCGCGAAGTATTGAGGGATGAATTGTTCCATAATCGTTGCCAGTTCGAGCCGTTAAAGATTTAGCAGAACCGGTGCCGCGGCAATTCTGCCTCAAGCCGATGGCCGAATTACCGTTCGCCGCGTGATGTTCACGCATAAAGCGTGAAAATTTCCCTCGGACCAATAATCTCGAGGCTCGACGGAACCCACCACCCCAATTACAAACCGGCAATGAAGTTCGCCATCTGCAACGAGATTTTTCAGGGTTGGAACATCCAGGACACACTCGCGTACGCCGCAAAGACCGGCTACGACGCGGTGGAAATCGCGCCATTCACCATCGCGAAACGCGTGACTGACATCCCGGCAGGTGAACGACAGAAAATCCGCGACACGGCGGCACGGAATGGCATCGGCATTTCCGGCATTCATTGGGTCTTGGCGCAGACCG
>DATNDF010000462.1 GCA_035607015.1 Candidatus Angelobacter sp.
CGCACCACCGATGTTTTTTTCATATAAACCCGACCCGTCAAAAATCGCCGCGTTAAAGGCATTCGTATCTCCGTTCGTATTCGAGGTGTTGTACGGCCCGTCAACGGCGTAGTTAATGCCCGCCAGTTTCCACACCGCGCCGTCTTTGATGAATACGCCGCCGGCGGAGTCGCCGACCGAAAGATGACATTCATCGGGCCCGCCCGTCTCGTCGAACGTGGTCTGAAGAAGTTGACCCAATCCACTGCCAAGCACGCCGTCGCCATCGAAACTGCTGTTGGCGACCACGTTCGTTCCCCAACGCTCAACGCCATCGCTCGGGCCCCAGAACCAGCCGTTGGTTTTAACCGTGCCAAGAAAATTCGTCGTTGTTACTTCGCCGCCGCGCTGCGTGCCGCGTCCGATGACGACGAGGCCTCGGCCCTGTTCGTCGGAATTCGTGTAAATCTGCGCGAAGGTCGGAAACGTTCCGCAGACGCGCCAGATGCGCAGATCGCTGCTCGGGTCGTCATAGACCGCGGTGGTCGTGTATTGCACTCCATTGAACGTAAAAATATCGCCGACCGAGCCACCGATGTGTTCTGCGGTGAGAAAATACTTTGGCGCTATGGGCGTGCCCAAAAAACTTCCCCAGATGCCCTCGAATTGCCAGCCACTGTTGGCCAGACTGCCTGTCGGCGCGGTTGTGTTGTGGTTTGGATCGCCCGTGGAATAAACCAAAACGGCGTTCACCGGTGTGGCGCCGAGCCACAACGAAGCGCAAAGGGTGGCAAGAATGAGGACGCGGTTCTGATTCACGCCCTGGAGCGCAACCAGCTGCATTCGCAGACATTTAGTCACCCGCCACATATGTGTCAACGGCATCGCGAAAACCGGCGAACAGCCGGCTTTCAAATCGTCGAAAAGCAGCCACGATGCCTGTTCTACGTCTGCGGAGCCGTGTATTCGAGGCGGATGATCTGGGAGTCGAGATTGTTCCCCCAGGCGGTCCCGTATTCAATGAGGTAGAGGCAGCCGTCCGGCCCAAGTTCCATGTCCATGGGCCGTTTAAAGGTCATGTGATTGCACACCCGCTCCATCTTTGCAATGTGATCCTCCGCGTCGAGGTGGACAGCGATGATCCAGTTGCGCGACCATTCGTAAATGAACAACGTGTGGTCGAATTCCCGGGGCAGTTTGTGCTCCGATCTCAGGTTCGCATCGAAATAGTAAACCGGCCCGGCCATCGCCGTCCGCCCGCCGCCACCGTTGACCACCGGAAACCGCGTGGAAGGCCCGCCGGGATAATAAATGAATGCGGGCTGCGTCGGCGGCAGGTTGTGGGCGCCGGTGTTGTTCGGCGAATTGTTCACCGGGTGAAACGGATTGAAGGGCGTCCCGGAAACTCCCGCCGCAAAATCATATTTCACATACGCCTTGTTGTCGGCAACGAAGTACGGCCAGCCGAAATTGCCCGCTGCCCGCGCCTGGTTCACTTCATCGAAGCCTGCCGGACCTCGTTTCGGATTCGGACCGCCGGCGTCCGGTCCGACTTCGCCCCAGTAGAGGTGGCCGTTCTTTTTGTCGATCGAGATGCGGAACGGATTGCGGCAGCCCATCACGTAAATCTCCGGACGCGTGACGGGCGTGCCGGGCGGAAAAAGATTTCCTTTCGGGATCGTGTAGGTGCCGTCTGGTTCGGGGTGAATGCGGTTGATCTTGCCGCGCAGGTCGTTGGGGTTGGCGGCCGATTTCTGCGCGTCCCAGGGCGACCGGCCTGGACGCTCGTCCGTCGGCGAGTAACCATCGGATCCGAACGGATTTGTGTTGTCGCCGACTGAAACGTAGAGGTTCCCCTGCGAATCGAAGGCCAGCGAACCGCCGACGTGGCAGCACTCCTCGCGTTGCACTGCCGTGTCGAGAATCTTTTTCTCGGAACCCAGATCGAGCGAATCACCCGCAAGCGTGTAGCGCGACACACGGATGATGCCGGCCTTTCCGCGCGCATCCCGGGTCGTTTCCGGCAGCGAATGGTTCAGATAAACCCAGCCGTTTTTTGCGAAATCCGGATCGAGCGTGATGCCGAGCATTCCTTCTTCGAGACCCGCGAATACGGGAATCTTCGCGATGATCACCGTGGTCTTGGTGCCCGGTTTCCACATTTTGATGGTGCCGTCGCGCTGCGCGTAGAACACGCGGCCGTCCGATGCCACGGCCAGCTCCATCGGGTCCTTCAACGTGTCGGCCCACTTGCCATTGATCTGCTGGTCGGAATCGAGAATGACCTTGCGGAACGGGCCGTCGGTTTGCGGCCCGGACGGTACCGGCGGATTGTCAGCGGCAGACGCCAGGTTTGCGAAAAAGACACAGGCAGCCGCGGCGAGACTTGCGGAACAAAACGGCGATTGAATCATGGACACTATGGACTTGATTCGGGCGATTAAATTCACGGCGTTCTTCGCTTTTCTGAACCCGGCCCGCGAGCATGGCCCGGAGTGCGCGGCGTTGGTTGCCGTCCGGGGACCGGGCAGAATCCGGGGAATCAATGAGTCTGACCTGTTCAATTGGTTTGTTCATCATGGAGACGGCCTGCGCCAAATCAAGCGGGCAATTCTGGCGCCAGGGATAACCACAAGCGGGAGAGTCGGCGCCGCTTCCCCGAAGGCAAAGACTCATTCTGGCTCGAGACCCTCGGTCGTCCTTCCAGCACGACAGGAACGAAATGGAACGGGATCCATAACGCGTGATTCTGGACTCCCGCCCTTCACAGGGTATGATCCGGTCGTGTCGCCGATTTCTTTGGCCGGGCGCGTGGAATTTCTGGAGAGTTATCTGCGCGACGCGCAGGTCCGCTGGTCGCCCGAAGACCTCGTGAGGCAGCGCGAGTACGTGAACGCTCAGATTGCCGGACGCGATTGGCTGGACTGGTCCACGCCGGAATCCGCGTTGCGACTGGTGCAGGCCGCAAGTGCGCATGAGTCTGGCGGGGAGACGGGCAAATACGACGCGGTGGTGCTGGCAGGCGCGGTGGTTGAACTGCTCGAACCAGCGATGCTATTCAATCTCGCTGGCCCTCCGCTTCGGCCGGGCGGCAGGCTTGTCGGCATCTACCCCTGTCTGCGGGACAACTCGCCGGAGAGCCGTCTGTTCTCGGAAATGGCCTCCGCGACCCTGTGGCCGTATTACAGCGCTGAAGAATTGCTTGAGATGCTGCGCGATTGCGGGTGGCGGGCGGACCCGGTGGCGAGCGCTTTTGTCGCGATTCCCAGTTTCAATGAAGCGGTGCTCAAGTCGGAGCTTCACTTCAAAGGATTCAAGCGCATCTTCGACCAACTCGTCCGGCAGGGTTACGATCCGAGGGAGATCGGCTGGGGAGAACTACGCTTTGTGGCTGTGTTGAATTCGTAGAACCGCGTTGCTGAAGCTTTCCCTCCATGCCCCGAACTGGAGATTTTTATTCGTACGTGGCACAATCACCGCCGACCGATCTGAAAAACCAGGGTATAAAAATGAGTTTGCCTGCTCATCGAGTTGTTTGTCATCTACCTTGTGCTGCGCTGGTTTGAACATCGTCAGGTTTATCAGCCCGATCACGCCCTGGAGACAAACGGGAGTGAACTCGGACGCCCGTTCGAGGATGTTTGTTTTCAAACGGCGGACGCTGTCAGACTAAACGGCTGGTTTTTTCCCGCCGACACACGCTCTCCGCGAAAGCATTTTGTCTATCTGCTTTGTCATGGCAACGCTGGGAACATCAGTCACCGGCTCGATCATGTGGCGGCGCTGTTGGAGACGGGCGCAGCTGTTTTCATTTTCGACTATCGCGGTTACGGTCGCAGCGAGGGCCGGCCGGACGAGGAAGGCACTTATCTCGACGCGCAGGCGGCGTACCAATGGTTGAGGCAAAAGGGCTTTGCGGCGGCGAATATAATCGCGCTCGGCGAATCGCTCGGCGGCGGCATCGCCAGCGAACTGGCGTTGCGCGAGGCGCTCGGTGGACTGATTCTTCAAAGCACTTACACAAGTGTCACAGACCTGGGGCGCGAGTTGTTTCCCTGGCTGTCGGCGTTCTGGCCGGGCACAATCAAATATGACACGCGCGGCAAACTGCCGCGCGTCAGGGTGCCGGTGCTTGTCATACACAGCCGCGGGGATCGCCTGATTGGTTTTCATCATGCCGAGAAGAATTTTGCGGCGGCGAACGAGCCGAAAATATTTTGGGAGGTCGGCGGCGAACACAATCGCTTTCTTGAAGGCGAACGAACGCGTTATATCGAAGGATTGAACAATTTTTTGGCGCAAATCGAAAGCACCTCGTCGGCCGTTCCGGAAAAAACTCCGCAAGCCGGACGATAGAGGATGGAAATCCGCGGGACGCATCATTATATTCCCGGCGACTGAATGAAATTGTCCGCGCTTTCAAACATGGGCCGGCGCACTGAAGCGCCGCCGATCTCGTGGTTGATGAAGCTGGCGCTCGACCATCCGCGCCTGATTTCACTGGCCGCCGGGTTCACCGACACGGAATCGCTGCCTGCCCGGGAGACTCGCGGATTGTTGAACGAGATACTTGGGTCACGCAAGCGCGCGCGCGCGGCGTTGCAGTACGGTTCGACGGCGGGCGACCCCGAGTTGCGCCGGCTGACGGCGGAGCGGCTGCAGGAACTGGACGCCGTGGCCTCGGGAGCGAAATCCTTTCGGCGTACTGGCGCCAAAGCGCCGTACTCTCCGGGACGAACGGTCATCACCAATGGTTCGCAGCAACTGCTCTATCTGGTGACCGAATGTTTGTGCGATTCGGGCGACATCGTGCTGGTCGAGGATCCGACGTATTTCGTCTTTTTGAGCATCGCGCAGAGCCGCGGCCTGCGATGTCGTGGCGTCCGTCTGGAGGAAGACGGGATTGATCTGGAGCATCTGGAGCAGACACTGGAAACCCTGAAAAGCCGTCGGGAGCTGAAGCGGGTGAAAATGCTTTACCTCGTCAGTTATCATCAAAACCCGACGAGCGTCACGACCAGTTTCGAGAAGAAGGCCCGTGCGTTGAAATTGTTGAAACGGTTTGAGAGCGACGCCGGGCACCCGATTTACCTGCTCGAAGACGCCGCGTATCGCGAATTGCGTTTTGCGGGAGACGACGTGTGCTCAGCGCTCGCGTTGCCGGGCGCGGATGGACGCGTCGTTTACGCGGGCACCTACAGCAAGCCGTTCACAACCGGCGCGCGGGTCGGTTTTGGGATTCTCCCCGGATCGTTGTTTACGGTCGTGCTCAGCGTAAAAGGGAACCACGACTTCGGGACATCGAACCTGTTGCAACATCTGTTGAGCCGGGCGCTGGCGTCGTGTCGTTACAAAAATCACCTGCCGGAATTGCAACGCGGTTACGCGCGCAAGGCGGCGGTGATGACCGATGCCATGCGCGAATACTTTCCCGCCGTGATTTCCTGGAACAAGCCGCGCGGAGGACTTTACGTCTGGGCACGCCTGCCCCGATCCGTGAAGTCGGGCGTGAATTCGAAACTATTTCAAAGCGCGTTGAAGCACGATGTCCTTTATGTGCCCGGCCAGCTTTGCTACGCCGCCGACCCAACACGCCGCCGGCCGGACCACGAGATGCGCCTGAGCTTCGGCAACGCGACGGAAGCGGACATCCTCAAGGGAATTGCGCGGCTTGGCGCCACCTTGCAGCGGCTTCTATGACCGACGCCGCCAATCGGTTCGTTGTATTGCAGCGCAGCCTTGAGGTTCCGGGCGTGGAGAAACTCAAGCGTGCGTTTCATTCCGTGAAATGCCTGACGGAATCGGACGCGCACACGCTGGCCAAGGACGCGTTTGGGATCCTGGTGAAGAACCTGACGGTTGAAGACGCGATGGCGTTGCAGGCCGCCTTGGGCGCCGAGGACATTGACACAGCTGTCGTTTTGCAGAGCGACCTTCCGCAGTTGCCGCCCATCAAATTCGTCCGGCAGCTGGATTGCCTGACCGAAGGGCTCGTGGTTCACGATGCGATCGGCCGGCAATTTTCTGTGCGATGGGACCAGATCATGTTGGTCGCGGCGGGCAGTGTGCTCCTGACCGTGTTCGAGCAGGAAAAAGTGACGCCCACGCCGTCCCTGTTACAGGCGGAGGTGACTTCCTGGTCGCCTTTCCTGCCGCGTCGCGGAGTTGTGAACGATCCAGCGCCCGAATACGTTTCGCGCGAGCGACAGGCGTCGAAGTTACTCCTCGAGCTGCTGCTAAGCGGCGCGGTCATGCGATTTCAAGTCGAGGCCGGCCGATTCCGGTTCGATTATCTCGGTGACCGGAAGCGGCCCGGACTGATGGAAAACTTCGCTTTGCTGGCGCGGGATGTGATGAAATTTGCGCCGCAAGCGATGGTGAACCGGGGCGCCTATTTTGTGCCTGAAGGTTCGGGGCCGGTCTTCGAGTATCCGAGCAAGAACGCCTTCTACGAGGAGATCACCTGGATGCTGTGGCAGGCGATGAATGCGAAAAAGACATAGCCGGACGAGTGCCGAGGCCGCTTGCGGTATGAAATTCATCCGGGCGGCCACGCCATCTGGCGGCCGCCAAGGAGGTGGCAGTGTAAATGAGGAACTGATTCGCCGCCGTCCGGACCGTTGTTGATCACGAGCCTGAAACCATTCTTCAAATCGAGTCTTGCCGCCAGTTCGGCCGCCTTGAGCAACAGATGACCGAGGACCAGGTGATCCTCCGCCGTGGCTTCGGCGACGCGGGGAATCGGTTTCTTCGGGACAATCAGGACGTGCATCGGCGCTTGGGGTTTGATGTCGCGGAAAGCGAGCACGAGATCATCTTCGTAAATGATATCGGCCGGGATCTCGCGGGTGATGATTTTCTCGAAAAGGGTCTTGCTCATGGTTTGGACCTTGAAGCGTAACGCGTGGACGCCGGCGGTAAACTGTAATCTTTACACGGTGCGTATCGCGCACTGACCGCGTTCAAACGACCAGCAGCGAGCAATTCTCCACGTGTTGTTCGGCGGTGAGGCAATGGCGGAGAAATTCCACGATCTGATCATTGAGCCGCTGACAGCGGCCGGTCCAACGGCGCGCGCCTGACAATTGTTTGACACAGCTCCGCAATCCGGTGAAGCGGACGATCTGCGGCGCCTGATTGAGTTGCTGGCGCAGCTCATCGCGCAGCTTGGGAAAGAAGGCCAACTCGAACCCTTTGCCGGATTCGCAGGCCAGCTGACGCAAGTCGGAGTCTGTGATTCGCCGGGGCGTTTCAGCTGCAGCCTGTTTGACCACCAATCCGAACCCGCGCAACACGCTGGCCAGTGCCTCGGAAAACTCGCCGACGGAGACAAACGTCTTTCCCTTCTCGACCTTAAAATAATGGAGCACGGCGCGCGCGGCGTTCCGGACAATTTCCGGATCGAGCAGGTCCGCCGTGTCGCCCATCAACTCGACCGTGACCAGTTCCGCCGAGCAAGGGATGGCTTCGCCACTGGTGGTCTGAAAGATCAAGCAGTCGGGGTGCAGTTGAATCATGATTGCTCCTCCAGTTTTTTGACGGCCTGAACGAAATCAGTAGCCTCCTGGAACTGCCGATAGACGCTGGCAAAGCGGACGTAAGCCACCTCGTCAATTTCGCGCAGCCCTTCCATCACGCGCTCGCCGATGGCCATGCTCGGCACTTCGCGTTCGTATTTGTCCGTGATTTCGTCGACGATTCTTTCCACGAGGTCTTCAATAATCTTGGGGCTGACGGGGCGCTTTTGGCAGGCTTTGCGGACACCTGAGAGAAGTTTTTCCTTGGTGAATTCCTCGCGTCGGCCGTCCCGCTTGACGATCATCAAACCTTGATGCTCGATCTCCTCGTAGGTCGTGAAGCGATGGCTGCAACTCAGGCATTCGCGCCGGCGTCGGATGACCGAACCTTCGCGAGACGCGCGCGAATCAATGACTTTATCATCCTGCCGACCGCATTTCGGACAACGCATAAGACCAGCCACCGGATACTGTGGTGCCCGGCTCATATCACACAAAATGTTGTAGCGTCAAGCACAGGAATGCGGGATAAACGGGAACTCGACACTTGCACGCGGTGAACCCAACGGCGTGAAGTAGTGTCTTACAACTCATCGTGAAGCAGATCGCGCAATATCAGGACGGGCGATTGGAGTTACAGGAGGTACCCATGCCCGTGCCGCCGCCTTGCGGTGTGCTGGTTCGCACCACGCACTCGGTCATCAGCATCGGCACCGAGAAAATGAAGGTTGAGCAGGCACAAATGAATCTGCTTCAAAAAGCCCGTGCGCGGCCGGATCAGGTCCGCAAGGTGCTTGAGATGGCAAGGAATCTGGGCTGGAAAGCCGCGTTTGAAAAAGTGCGCAATCGTCTCCGATCACCCACTCCACTCGGCTACAGCGCTGCTGGAATTGTTGCAGCAGTCGATCCCCTCAATACGCGCTTTCGCGTCGGCGACCGGGTCGCATGCGCCGGCGCGGAGTGCGCATTTCACGCCGAGTACCTCGCGTTACCGGACTTCCTTGTTGCGCCGGTGCCGTCCGGCGTCGAGAACTGGCAGGCCGCCTACACCACACTTTGTGCGGTCGCGATGCAGGCTGTCCGTCAACTCGAACCGCAACTGGGCGACCGGGTGCTTGTGATGGGACAGGGGTTGATCGGTCTGCTCGTGACGAATTTGTTGAAGCTGGCCGGCGCACGCGTGATGGCGGTGGATTTGATGGCGTCGCGGCGCCGGTTCTGCCAGGCGATGGGAGCGGAAAAAGTCGTCATTCCGGTCGAACAAAAGCTGTCGGACGAAGTGAGTGTGTGGACGGAAGGCTACGGCGTGGATGCAGCCATGATATGCACCGCAACCCAGAGCAACACACCCATCGAACAGGCTGCGGAAGCGGTTCGCGACCGGGCGCGCTTTGTGATTGTCGGCAATACCCGGGCCGACCTTGCGTGGAAGACGTTTTACGAAAAAGAAATAGAGGTCCGTTACTCGCGATCCTACGGGCCGGGCCGCTACGATCCAAGCTACGAATGGGGGGGTACGGATTATCCGATTGGCTACGTTCGCTGGACTGAGCAGCGTAATTTTCAGGCCTGCCTCGACCTGATGTCCAAAGGGCAAATCGATCTCGGCGCGATGACGACCCGCCGGGTGCCGTTCAGGGAAGCACTGTCGGTTTATCAGGATTTGACGCAGGAAGGAGCGAAGGATGTCGGCGTGGTGCTGGAATACGAAAACGCGGAATGCGGAACGCGGACCGCCGAGACGTGCGGGTCGTTTGAGGTGCCGGCCAATCCGAAATTCGAAAGCCGGGATGGGAAAACAGGCGCGCCGGTTGAGTATGTGGACGTGGTGGGCGCCGGCAATTTCGCGCGCACCATGCTCCTGCCACATTTGAAGGGAAAAATCGCGCTGGGCACCGTGGTCAACCAGACCGCGCTCAGTGCGAACCACGTCAAGACCAGGTTCGGTTTCCATCGCGCAGCGACGGACGCAGCCGAGATTTTCGAAGTGCGGAACTCCGGTTCACCGCGCCCCGCGCCGGAATCGGGCGTTTCTCCCGCCGTGCTCATCGCCACTCGTCACCACCTCCACGGCTCAATGGTCAAACGAGCGCTCATCGATGATCGTCATGTTTTCGTCGAGAAACCGCTTTGCCTTTCGCAAAAGGAATTACACGAAATCGACGAGGCTTACGCGCAGAGCAAGGGTAGCGTGATGGTCGGGTTCAACCGTCGTTTTGCGCCGGCGAGCGCCGGGTTGAAAAAAATTCTCACTTCAATGCCCGGTCCAAAGACCGCGAGTTTCCGCGTGATG
>DATNDF010000463.1 GCA_035607015.1 Candidatus Angelobacter sp.
CCCCCGACGTCGTCAAGCGATTTTTTGGCGGAAATCTTTTCGTGTTCTCGATAAGGTCAGTTCGTCAGTTTGATTTTAGCGCAAAGAAGGTTAAACTGGCCCATGAATCTGGTTACCGTTGCTACTTTCAACGAACGGGAAAAAGCGGATCCTCTCAAGCACCGGTTGGAGAAAAGCGGCATCCACGCCGAGATTTGCGACGAATCAAAATACGAGTGGTTCTGGTTCGTGATGAAACCCGTCGCTGGCATCCGCCTGAAGGTTCACAAGAAAGATTTTGAGACCGCCCGGCGACTGGTCCGGGAGTGGGAAACGACCGACGGCGTCTTGCGTGACGCCGTGCGCTGTCCTGAGTGCGGCTCTTCGCGCGTCGAGTATCCGCAGTTCACTCGCAAGTTTTTTTTGCCGAATCTGGTGGGGGTAGCGAGCCTGCTGCGTATCATCGACAAGGAATTCTTCTGCCAGGAGTGCGAATACACCTGGCCGAAAGACGCGAAGCCGCCCCGGCCGAAAAAACACGGTTCGCCCAACTACTTCATAGACGATGTCCCGCAGGCGGGGCCGACGCTTCCGTTGCGCACTCAAAAATAGAAGAGCGCGGACGGTGCGGATCGAGTTTGCCGACTTTGACCGTCCGCCTTTGTAACCAGAGTGTTTATTGCACGGCTCTCGACAATTACACTCTCCAATGACACGTTGTGACTGTGTTATCGAGCAAGCTTGAACGACTGCGGCAATTAATCCGCTCCTACGGTTCCTGCCTGGTCGCATATTCCGGCGGGGTGGATTCCGTTTTTTTGGCGCGTGTGGCAGGGGACGTCCTGGGCGACAGGTCGCTTGCGGTCATCGCGAATTCTCCGAGTTTGCCGAGGCGTGAATTGCAGGAGGCATTGGAAATTGCCGGGCGATTTGGAATTCCTGTCCGAGTCGTGAACACGCGCGAGTTTGAGAACCCTAATTACGTGGCGAATCCGGCCAACCGCTGTTATTTCTGCAAGCATGAACTGTTCGAGGAATTGGCGCCCATCGCGCGGTCGGAAGGCTTTGCCGTGGTTGCGTACGGGGAGAACGCGAGCGACGTGGGAGATTTCCGTCCCGGGGCGCAGGCGGCAGCGGAATTTCAAGTGCGCGCGCCCCTGAAAGAGATCGGCCTGACAAAGTCGGAAATTCGCGAGTTGTCAGCACAACTGGGTCTGCCGACCGCGGACAAGCCGCAGATGGCGTGCCTCAGTTCACGCGTCCCTTATGGTGAAACGGTCACGCAGGCGAAGTTGGGGATGATTGAGCAGGCTGAGAATCTATTGCGTGATCTTGGGTTTCGCGACGTGCGCGTAAGACATCATGAGTTGAGGAACGGACAACTGGCGCGAATCGAGGTGGTTTTGACCGAGTTGCCGAAGTTTTTGGAGAATGATGCTGCTCGCAATGTATCCAGTGAGTTGAAGAAGATAGGTTACACCCATGTCACGGTGGATCTTCAAGGGTACCGGCGGGGGAGCCTGAACGAGTCGGCGACGCCGGCGGACCAGGGAAAGGCCTGAAACGTTCCGGGGCCACCGGCCCGTGGCTTGTCCGATCTCCGCGCGTCACTCGTCGCAGAGTGTCCTTTGCTCTGGCAACTTTTTACGGTTCCCGGTTATGAATGATTAGTTTTATGGCGCAATTTTCCTACAGGGCCCGGCGGAAGACCGGCGAGGTGGTGCAAGGATTACTGGACGTTGCGGATCGCGCGGCGGCCCTCGCTCAAATCGAGCGACTCGGACTTTTTCCGGTCGCGGTAGATGCGGCCAAGGGGACCTCCGTGACACAGGCCGAACGCACCGAGCGAGCGGAGCGGAACGCCGCTTCGACGGGTGTCCTGCCCCCGGCGTTGCGCGCGCTGTTGAATCGGCGCCGCAGGCCGAAGCTCCAGGAACTGGCCACGTTCACACAACAATTGGCCAATCTCCTGCAATCGGGCATGCCGCTGACCGTCGCGCTCAACAGCATGTCGCACCTGGAGTCCAAAGGGATTCCTCCCGACGTGAGCAAGCAACTCAAACAAGACGTGATGGAAGGCAGAAGCCTTTCCGATGCGATGGGGCGCCACCCGATCATCTTCTCCGACATGTACGTGAACATGGTGAGAGCGGGTGAGCAAAGCGGTGCGCTGGTGGAGGTGCTGCGGCGGGTATCGGAGCATTACGAGCGGTTCGCCGAGGTGCAGGCAAAGTTTGTGTCGGCGATGATTTATCCGTGCATCGTCGCGTGCGTTGGCGTGGCGATCATCATTTTTTTCATGACGTTCATGCTTCCGCGGTTCACGGAGATGTTCAAAGGGTTTGACATCACGCTGCCCTGGCCCACGCGAGTGCTCATGGGCTTCGGCGATTCCTTCGGCAAAGGAACGACGTGGTTGTTCATCGGGCTCTCGGCGTTTGTGGTGACGGTTCTCTTTCTGCGCTTCAAGTCCACTCAAACCGGCCGGCGCAAGCTTGACAGCTGGAAGATGAAAGCGCCTGTGATTGGCAAGGTCGTCAGGCTAAATTTGTTCGCCCAATTTGCCCGCACGCTGGCAACCCTGCTGCACAACGGAGTGCCTGTGCTGATGGCGTTGAAAATCACCGAACAAGTCGTGCCGAACCGCATCATGAAAGACGCGATAGCGCGCACGCGGGAAGACGTGACCGACGGAAAGACACTCGCGCAGCCGCTGGCTCACAGTAAAGTCTTCCCACAACTCATGATTGACCTGGTGAAAATCGGAGAGGAAACGGGCGATGTGCCGGGCGCATTGCAAAACGTGGCCGGCGCGTACGAAAACGAATTGACCACCGCGTTGCGGATCATGACCAATCTCATAGAGCCCGTGTTGATTGTTCTAATGGCGATTGTGGTCGGATTCCTTTTGCTGAGCCTCCTGTTGCCGATGTTCAAGTTGATTTCTGGCATCAGCGTCGGTCAGGGCCGATGAAACCGATGAACCGCAACAGGGGAGCGTCTTTTTTCCGCGCCTTTACTCTGATCGAAATCATGATCGTCGTCGGCATCCTAGGAATCGTGCTGGCGATGGGCGTGCCGCCGTTCGTCCGAATATTTCAAAAGGATCCGTTGCGTCAGGCGGTCAGTGATATCACAGAGGCGTGCGGCAAAGCGCGTGCGCAGGCGATTCTGCAAGGCGTACCGACTGCGCTGGTCATTCGCGCGTCCGACGGACGGGTCAGCGTTGTGTCGGCCCCGGAGACCAAAAGCGACGAGACGGTCATTCCGGGCGGCTCACCTGTGCCGCCAACGGATCCCGGCGCGGCCGGGCCAGCGGTTTTCAACGCCCGCTTACAGGAGGATATTGCGATAACACTGTTGTACGTGAATCTGAAGAACGAAATGGAAGCGGAAGAAAGCCGCGTTCATTTCTATTCCAATGGAACGAGCGACGAGTTTACCATCATTTTGCAAAAGGGCGCCGGAATCCGGAAAATCTCGCTGGAATGCGTCACTGGCCTGCCAAGCGTGGAGGTCATTCGATGAGATTCATCGCTCGAAAGTTTGATTCACGGCACGGAGATCGCATGCACGCGTTCACTCTTCTGGAGGTGATGATTGCGCTGGCGATTTTTTTTATGGCTATTTTTGCCATCCTGGGAACGGTTAACAGAGGATTAGGCGCGGCGCGGAGCTTGCAGCAGAAGTTTCCTGACATTGACGCGTTGGCGTCCGATCTCATGCTGACGAACAAATTGGAGGAAGGGACCATTGCAGGGGATTTCGGGGATCTGAATCCCGGCTACACCTGGACCCGCGATATTTATCAAGTGGCGACGAACGGTCTGTTTGAAGTGGACTTCATCATTCAGTCTTCGAGGGGACGCCAGCACGTCGAGTGGAAAAACAGCATTCTACTCTGGCGACCGGATTCGCAGGTGTCAAACTTTGGCAGGCGGCCATGAAAGTCTGCGTTACCAAGAATCAACGGGCCTTTACGCTGGTGGAAATCATGATCGCGCTGGCGATTTTCGCCACCGTAATGATCGCGATTTACTCAAGCTGGATGTCTATCTTGCGCGGGTCCAGGATCGGACAGGCCGCGGCTGCGGAAGCGCAGCGCTCACGGGTGGCGGTGCGCGCGGTGGAGAACTCCCTGGTGTCGCTCCAGATGTTCCAGGCAAACATCAAATACTATTATTTCTTTGCGGACACGACCGGTGATTTCGGGGTGCTCAGCTTCGTGGCGCGACTGCCCAAGTCGTTTCCCCGAAGCGGGGATTTTGGAGATGAGGTCTTGCGGCGGCTTACCTTTACGGTTGAACCGGGAGCGAACGCCGACAACCTTCTCGTCCTGCGCCAAAAGCCGGTGCTGTTTGATCCGAGCCTGGACGAGGAGGAGAACCCGTTGGTGCTGGCCCGGAACGTAAGAGCGTTTACGCTCGAGTTCTGGGGGCCGCGCTCGAAGGACTGGGAGACAGAGTGGCTTTATACGAACCAACTCCCCAGACTTATCCGCTTTACGCTCGGATTTGGGCAGCCAAACCAGAGAACACTTAAACCTGAAGACGTCGTAACGCGCGTTGTGTCCCTATCGGCCGTTCCCATACCCATCGGGTTACAGGCGGGAGGCGGAGTGCCAACCAGGTTTCCCAATCCGAATTTAAATCCGAACGTGCAGCCGGTGCCTCGAAGCCCGAATCCGAACCTGGTGCAACCCTCTCCCAAATGAAAATTGCCGCCCCAGCCAGCGAGCGCGGCATTGCGTTGGTCATCGTGATGATGGTGATCGTCGTTTTGGGCATGCTTGCGGCCAGTTTCGCGTATTCGATGAGAGTGGAAACGAAACTTGCAAAGAACGTTGGTTCGGAGAGCGACATGGAGTGGATAGGTCGCTCGGGCATCGAAGTGGCCAGGTATGTTCTGGCGCAGCAGTTGAACTGTCCCAATGAGCCGTATGATTCGCTCAATCAAAAATGGGCCGGAGGTCCGGGGGGTAATTGTTCATCGAATGGCCCTTTGGCGGATATTTCACTGGAGCACATTCAACTCGGGCGGGGCGAATGTTCCGTCAAGATCGTTGATCTCGAACGTAAGATGAACATCAACTCCGCGAATCGACAAACCATTCAACAAGCATTGGATTTGATGGGCGTTGACAGCTTCGACTCATATACGATCCTTGATTCCATTGAGGATTGGCTGGATGCGGACTCAAACCCGCATATCAACGGCGCGGAAAGTGATTATTATCTGACTTTACCCCAACCCCACGTCGCAAAGGACGGGCCGTTTGACGACATGTCGGAGTTGCTCCTTGTTCGTGGAGTCACGCCGGAGATTTATTGGGGTCCCCAGGGAACACCTCCATCGCGCCGGTCTGGCCAGCTGCGTTCAGCAATCACATTTAACCGTCCGGATGCCAGCTTTTCATACGGTCTGGTTGATCTGTTCACCACTCTTGGCCGACCACAGGTGAACATCAATACTGCATCCGTCGGGGTCCTTCAACTCCTGCCGGGCGTGGACAGGAGTTGTGCGGAGGACATCATCAGAAAACGCGCTGGATTGGACGGAGTTGATGGCACCGACGATGACACACCGTTTTTTAATCCGGGCGAGTTGATCAACGTGTCTTGCATGAACCCGATTTTTGTGAATCAGCTGTCGAGGTATGCTACCGTCCGCAGTTTTACGTTTGAAGCTCTGGTGGACGTGGAAATCGACCAATACAAACGGCGTCTAGTCGCGTTGTTAGTCCGCAACAGTTCGCGTGACGTACAGATATTGTGCACGCACTGGGAATGACCCCGCAAGGATCACACCGGCAGGAGGCGTGTGGCCCGTAAATCGTACGGTAAGCCGGCAGCTGGAGGCGGATCGGTTCCGATCATTTTCGTCACTGGGACTGACACGGGAGCGGGAAAGACCTTGCTGGCAGGCTTGTTGGTGCATCATCTTAGACGAAATGGACATCATGCCCTCGCTATGAAACCGTTTTGTTGCGGTAGCATGCACGACGTGGACTTGCTGTCGCGGTTGCAGGATGGCGAACTTTCACATGAGGAAATCAACCCATTCTATTTCGAAGAGCCGATCGCTCCACTTGTGGCGGCAAGAAAACGTCGGACGAGAACGCCGCTAGGTGACGTCGTTGCGCGGATCCGTGACGTTCAAACAAAATGCGAATGTCTGGTGATCGAAGGAGCAGGGGGACTGATGACGCCGCTGGGCGAGAATTTTTCTGCGGGGGACCTGATGGCCATTCTCGATTGTCACGTGGTCGTAGCAGCGCGGAACAAACTCGGTGTTATCAACCACACGCTGTTGACCGCACGATGCCTCGCGTGCTACGGAATGAAACGGATTAAAGTAGCACTTTTGGGGTGCGGCGGCAGTGATTTGTCGGTTCGCACAAACGCCAGTATGCTGGCAGAGTTGTTGTGTCCTCTCAGAGTGGTCAGTCTTCCGTTTCTGGGAGCGCGAGCCGACACTGTGGGAGCATTAAAGAAAGAATACGGAAAAATCAAAAAAACCCTTGCGCTGGTCTCGGACTTTGCTACTTTCTTCCCGCTCTTTAATACAAGCAGCACCAGCCTGTCAGAAAGATAATTGACAGCCCGCGTTTAGCGAATAGTCTGTAACGCGCAACGATTTGAAATCTGAGGTGCCGACGGTATAGCCTCGGCACTCGGCTTTTTTTTCCCTATTGTTGGGACAGGTTTTGGGTGGAGACACCCGCTGCTCTTTGAAAACTGAATTGTGCGATAAGTTGGAGCCCCTTCTGGATCATCCGGTTAGCGGATGACAGAAGAGTTTTAAGATTGAAAACGTCAGGCAGCAGTGCCTGACGGGGATCAAGCTAACGTTTTAATATATACGGAGAGTTTGATTCTGGCTCAGAACGAACGCTGGCGGCGTGGATAAGACATGCAAGTCGAACGCTGATTGACGGGTAGCAATATTCGTCGATTGGAGTGGCGTAAGGGTGCGTAACACGTGGGTAATCTGCCGTGAAGTTGGGGATAACTCGCTGAAAGGCGAGCTAATACCGAATGTGATCATTGGAGGACATCCTCTGGTGATTGAAGTTGGGGACCGTAAGGCCTGACGCTTCACGATGAGCCCGCGGCCTATCAGCTAGTTGGTGAGGTAACGGCCCACCAAGGCTAAGACGGGTAGCTGGTCTGAGAGGACGACCAGCCACACTGGAACTGAGACACGGTCCAGACACCTACGGGTGGCAGCAGTCGAGAATTTTTCACAATGGGCGAAAGCCTGATGGAGCGACGCCGCGTGGGGGATGAATGGCTTCGGCCCGTAAACCCCTGTCATTTGCGAACAAACCTTGTTATTTAAAAGATGACGAGCTGATAGTAGCGAAAGAGGAAGGGACGGCTAACTCTGTGCCAGCAGCCGCGGTAATACAGAGGTCCCAAGCGTTGTTCGGATTCACTGGGCGTAAAGGGTGCGTAGGCGGTCGGGTAAGTCTGATGTGAAATCTCACAGCTTAACTGTGAAACT
>DATNDF010000464.1 GCA_035607015.1 Candidatus Angelobacter sp.
TCGGGCGATGATTTCGCGGATTGATCAGGTCTCTCGTTGTAAAAAGCGTTCCAGGTGCTTTCGACCATACGCGAGGTAGTCAACGCCGAGCGTCGAAAGCGCGGACTGGAGAAACCCCCACATCGCCTCGCGCATATCGGAGGCCTGTCGCATCAGCCGCAAGCGCCGCAGGTGATCTGGGCGCACCTCGCCGAAGTACGCTTCGATCAGATCCCGTTCGTTCGCGGTATCAAACTCATTGTTTGCCGCAAGGTTGCCAAGATCGAAGAAGAGATCGCCCATCCCGCTGTACTCCCAGTCGATGATCCGCACCGTGGCGCCGTCGTCGATTAGATTCGCCGCCAGCAAATCGTTGTGGCACGGACACGGCGGGTCCTCGCTCTTTGATTGCTGTTCGATGACGGCAAGCCGTTCCAGGGCCCGGCCGAAATTATCGGGAAAGGTGACCCGTCTGTCCCGGGCGAGCGCGTGGTAATTGCGGACGATCGCAAATGGTGAAAACCTTCCCGCGGCCGGTGGTCCATCGTGGTACCGGCGGAGAGCGCTCACCAGTCGGCGCAGGACCGCGGGCCGTTGGACATCTTCAGCGGTGAGCGTTCGTCCGGGCACGAAGCGACGGAGCATCGCGCCGTGGTCCGGCAGATAAGCGACCACCTCCGGCCCGACGCCCAGTGCCGCGGCGATGCGCGAGGACGCGACTTCGCAGGCGCGGTCAATGCCGAGCAGCGCGGTGTCCCTGCCCGCCACACGCAGCACAAAACTCTCGCCGTCGGTGTCCAGACGATAGTTGCGGTTCGTGAGGCCACCGTCGAGCGGCACTACCGTTACCGGCCGGCCGCGCAACTGCGGGATGAATGAAATGACGTCCTGCGCGTCCACAACAGGGTGTTTGTATCCTTTTTGATTGCCCGGGTGACAGTTTGAAATATCATGCAAGGCTAGTCCCTATGGCAAAGTCCAGAGCGAACCTGCAACGACTGGTCTGGCCCGGCGAAATCGTCATCATGATGGTCGGGCTGTGCCACTGCGCTTTCGCCGCGCAAAAGGAACTCCCGAAGATCGACTTCAACCGGGACATCCGTCCGATTTTTTCCGACCACTGCTACGCCTGCCACGGTCCCGACGAGCACAAACGGAAGGCCGGATTGCGTCTCGATCGCGAGGAAGACGCGTTGAAGATCCTCAAATCCGGCAATCAGGCCATCGTTCCGGGCGACCTGAAGAAGAGCGCCCTGGTGGAGCGACTGAACAGCCGCGACCCGGACGAGGTGATGCCTCCACCGGACGAGGGCAGGCCGCTCAGCGCGGGCCAGATCGAACTGCTCACCCGTTGGGTGAGGGAAGGGGCGCAGTGGAAAAAACACTGGTCGTTGATCCCGCCGGAACGGCCCGTGCCGCCGCCCGCGCGGGACAAGGCGTGGCCGCGCAACGAGATTGATAATTTTATTCTGGAGCGTCTCGAGAAAAAGGGACTGAAACCGGCACCTGAAGCGGACAAATCGACGCTGATTCGTCGTGTTTCTTTCGACCTTACGGGTTTGCCGCCGACCATCGGTGAAGTGGATGCCTTCCTTGCGGACAATTCGCCGGGTGCCTACGAGAAACTCGTGGATCGCCTGCTGAATTCGCCCCACTACGGCGAACGCATGGCCGCGAACTGGCTGGACCTGGCGCGTTACGCCGACACCAGCGGCTATCACTTCGATGGCGTGCGCTACATGTGGCTGTGGCGCGACTGGGTCATCGATGCCTTCAACCAGAACAAACCGTATGACGCGTTCACCGTCGAACAACTCGCCGGAGATCTGCTGCCCAACCCGACCCGCGAGCAGCGTATCGCCACGGGTTTTGTCCGCAACAACATGACCAACGACGAAGGCGGCGCAGACCCGGACGAATACCTGAACAAGTACGTGGTGGACCGCGTGAGCACGTTCGGCGGGGTGTGGCTCGGCATGACAGTTGGTTGCGCCGAATGCCACGACCACAAGTTCGACCCACTCCTGACGAAGGAATTCTATCAACTCTACGCGTTCTTCCACAACGTGCCCGAGAAGGGGCTCGACCGCATCCGCACGGACAACCCGCCGCCGCGACTGCCCGCGCCCACGCCCGCACAGGCGGCGCAATTCGTCGAGGCCGACTTCCGCCTGCGCGACGCGGAAAAGACCTTGCAGGACCGCAACAATGAACTCGGCGAAGCTCAGGAAAAGTGGGAGCGCG
>DATNDF010000465.1 GCA_035607015.1 Candidatus Angelobacter sp.
AGCCATCATCACCGGCACGCAGGGCCGCATGCGAATTCATAGTCCCTGGTGGCGGCCCGTCGCGATGACGGTGTCGCGCGAAAGCAAATCCGACGAGAGCTTCGAGTTTCCGGTGGAAGGCAACGGTTACGAATACGAAGCTCAGGAAGTGATGGACTGTCTCCGCTCCGGCAAACTGGAAAGCCCGCTCATGCCGCTCAATGAATCCCTTTCGATCATGGAAACGCTCGACACACTACGCGGCCAGTGGGGATTGAAGTACCCCATGGAGTAGCCGGCGATTTCGCCTTCGCAGAATTTGGCCGGGCTAATTTCCGTTGAACGCTGTCGATTGGGTCAACCGATGCGACGAAGTGAACAAAGCTCCGAGCGCCACAAGCCCGTATCCCGTCCAGACGGCCAGCACGAGATGCGACGCGGAGTACGACACCATGAAATGCTCACGACCTCGCGCGTCGCGCGGCGGATTGAGCACGAGCGGAATAAAAAGTGCCAGGGAAACATAAACTGCCAATAATCCCATCATCCATCGCCGTCCGTACGCGTCGAGTCGGCGGAGATAATAAAAAGGGACCAGAGCAACCAAAACGTAAAGCAGCCCGAATTCCGCGACGGTGATTTCGGCGCACATCTGAAGTTGCTTCACGAGCCCGGCCAGATGTGATGTTGGATGGAGTCTTTCAAATTGTCCCCGGGTCACTAGGTGAAGAAAACCGTCCGGCGTTCGAGGATAAGCCCAGTTGATCGGCGGGTTCGTCATCGACGCGACCGGTTCATACAAATAAACTGTCAACCCGAGGAGGATCATCACGCCGCAATTCAGGATGGTTTTCCATTCCGTAAAAAGACGGCGCGTCCCGGCAATCATCGCCATGCATGTCACAATCGATCCCACGCCGACGACGAAAAAGAGAATGCCAAATATGTTCGTTTTTCCTCCACGGTCGTGGCTGGCCTCCAGGTAACCAGCCCGTAGTGCCATCAGACACGCAATGAACAACACCGCGTTCACCATACAAATATCCCTGATCAGTTTCCGGTGTCCGAACACAACCATTAACTGCAGGCCCGGTGCCGCAGCCAGCAGCATTTGACTGTTGGTAAACGCAAGTCCGTACACAAATGAAGCGCCATAAAGACTTCGCCGCCGCGAAGGAACGTGCACCCATCGCATCAAAAGACACAGCACGATTGCGAACAGCAGCATGCGGAGCGGCCCGGGGTCGGCGACGACCGCAGTTCGCCAGAAGGCACCATCGAACCCAAACGCCATTCCAGCGACGCAACTGGAGACCACGCGAAGAGCGCGTATCTCTCCCTGCCTGAGTTTGCCCGGCTGCGAAATCGCTTCGATGAGCGCGGGTCCGCCTCTCGAGGCCATCAGTGCGATGACGCCGCAAGTCAGCGCTCCTGCGATGGCGGATGACAAACCGGCTCGCCACGCGACACTCGAGAATGGGAGCAGCGTAAAAAAATGAGCATAGATGGTCCAAAGTGGGTATCCGGGAGGCACTGGCACGCCGGCATACATTGCGCCCACTGAAAAAGCTCCCGAAGAACCAAGTGTCACGTCTGGCGCGAGCGTGAACAAATAGACCGACAACACCAATGCCGCCGTTGCTCCGAAGCTCAGCCAGTCTGATCGCTCAAAAAAGCGCGTCTTTTCGAGAGTTCCTCGAACGGACTCTGAAGCCTGGCAGAAGCCCTCCTTTGGCGTCGAGCCTGACTCCGGGTTGCCGTTCATTCGGGCGTGCCTTTCAATGAACAGACACCGTCACGGATTATTTTGTATGACTCGATTGCGCCAATGGCCCTTCGCCGATTTAACAGGGCAAGCCTCCACCTTCGGACCGCACAACCTCCCGACGAAGTTGACCGCAATCACTCCATCGCTGACGCGGATTTCCGGCGCTCTTTCAATTCCTTCCGAGTTGTCAAGACGATGCCACGTTTCTGAATGAGTTTCTTAGCAGGCAGGAGATCAGTTCGCCCGTGCTGAAGTCCGTTGTTGCAGCCAAAAAATGTCCGGATTGTTCGGCTGGTTTACCCGGCTGAGATTACCGTTGATCACCTTCGTGCGCGGGTCCCCCCAACGGTGTATTTCGCCATGGCCGTCGGCGAAAGAGAACGTTCCGCTGAAGTTATGCCGCGTCGAGGGCCAGTCGATCATCTGAGATCCAACCATTGATACGGCGAAGCCCGCGTCATTGATGCTGTATTCATCCTCATCAATGATCACCCAAAGCTCGGAAGGTTTTGGGGCGATCATATCGTGAAGGTTTGCATAAGTTCGCCACGGATTGTTGGCGCGGTTATTGTGATTGCCGTCCAGCCAGGGGCCGTCCACCGGCGTCTTCCCGTCCTGTTTTGTTCCCACGGCCTGGTTGGCGGAGTAGCTACGAACCCGCGGTACACCATTGAATTGGAACGGATCTTCGGGACAGCGAAACGCCTGAAACTTCCCCTCGAGATACGGTGCTATCTGCGAATTTGTCAGAACAGTGGTATTGGTTGCAGCGTTGGCGTTCACGACGATTCCGGCCACCCAGTTCGAGGAACCGCCGTCATCCACATTCACCGGAAAATATCCAGTGTGGTCTTCGGAAAAACCGAGCCAGCCGCGCATCAATTGCTTAACATTGTTTAGACAGACCAACGCGTGTCCCGCCTGTCTGCCGGCAGCAAAAGAGCGGGCCTGCAACAAAGACAAGGTAGTCACGATGACGATGAGGGTCAACAGGTCGGTTCTCGTGAATGCGCGTCGTTGGTCCACTCTGTTTTGAATGCCTAATGCGGGTGGCATGGATCTTTTCGCCTTCTGATTTTGCACTCACGGTATCATGCTCATCGGAACAAATCCACGCTCAAATGCGTTGGTTTCAAAGAGAGCCGAAACTTCAAAACCGAGAACAACGGCATACTTCGAAGTCCATTGACCGACTGGTGGTAAATTTCACTCCATCGCCGACGCGGATTTCCGGCGCTCTTTCAATTCCCTCCAAGTGGTCAGAATGATGCCGCGTTCCTCGATCAGTTTCTTCACGCGCGGGTCCGTGAGCGCCTTCAGATCGGCGCGCCGCGACTCGCTGGAACTGGTAATCAGCGGAAAATCCTCGGTGGGCAAGGACGCATGAAAGATGATCTCCGTCACGCCGGGCTTCAGTTCCTTGAGCAGTGTCTGCAACTTCTCCGTCTTTTCTTCCGGTTTCCAGTTGTATGAAGCCGTATGCACGTCGTCGAGGACCGGCAGTCCGGCGTTCCAGATCTTTTTCACCCAGGGACGCAGCTTTGTGGCCGCTTCCGGATTTTCCTGAAGCACAAAGGTGCCCTGGCCGCCGACGGCCAGAATCGGAATGCGCTTTTCAATTCCCACCTTGGCGTAGCGCTCGAAGTAATCGGGCCGGGCAAACAACGTGCCCATGTGCGAGTCCAGGTGGGTGATCGGGATGCCGAGCGTTTCCGCCCGGTCGATCTGCGCGCGAATCTCGCGCTCGACTTCGTCCGGCGTGGCACGCGTGGCAACCTGTTCCACGTTGTGCCACAGGCAGCCTTCTTCATCCACGAGGCCCGGCACCTGCGACTTGCCGGCCAAGGGACCCCACCGGTAAATTTTCCATTCAGAAGTCAGCGTCAGGTGCAAGCCGCTGTCCGCCTCCCGGTTCGTCTTCAGATAGCGCGCGATCTCCGAAACCCACGGACATGGCATCATGATGCTGAACGAAGTGGCCACGCCATTCCCCGTCGCTTCGATGGCACCGAGGTTGGAGGAATGCGACATGCCGACGTCATCCACGTGCAGAATCACAACTACGTCGCCGTGTTTCCAGCCAAGACGTTCGGCGAAGGTTTTGTCCGGAGCCAACGATTGTGCGGCGCACCGGGCGGGCAGCAGCCCGGCCAACGCTCCACAGGCGAAGAAAAGGATTCTGTAATTCATAAAAGGCTCGCCGACTCGGCATCGAGAAACAGTGTGCAATGGGCCTGTTTCCTCAAAAACGACGCCGGACATGCCGTGCTGATCGGGCCTTGCAGCGCCGCCTTGACGGCCGCGGCTTTGCGTTTCTCGGGAACGATGCAGACCATTTTTCTGGCAGAGATCAGCGCGGGAATGGTTAGCGTCAGCGCGTACGACGGGACGGATTCCAGGTCGGGAAAGTGGCCTTCGCCCGCCTGCTGGCGTTTGCACGCGTCGTCGAGCTTCACGATCTTTACAAAACGATTGTCGTTGAAGTCGGCAACCGGCGGATCATTGAACGCGAGGTGTCCGTTCTCGCCGATGCCGAGGCAGCAGAGATCAATCGGTTGCGCGCGCAGGAGTTGGGAGTAGCGCTCGCACTCCTTGATCGGTAGCAATGCGTCACCCCCGAGGTCATGGAACACCTTTGGGTTGACCAGATCCGCGACCCGTTCGCGCATGTAGCGGCGAAATCCGGCCGGATGATCCGCCGAAATGCCCAAATACTCGTCCATGTGAAACAAGGTGACCTTCGACCAGTCCACGCCACCGAGTTTCACGAGTTGACCGAGGAATTTGATCTGGGAATTGCCCGTCGCGAGGACCGCCGCTGCGCGAGCGTGCGCCAGCAGTGTTTGTTGCAGGTAGCTTTGCGTCTCGCGCGCGGCTTCCTGCACCAGGTCGCCCTCCGTGGCGTAAACGCGCACACGGAGCGAATCAGCAACGAAACTCTTGAGCGTCTGGGCCATCTTGTCGAATGCCGGATCGTTCAATTGTCGGCGAGTCCGCCGCCTCGAGTCCTCATCGAGGCGGTGACGGAACCGCGACCTCCGGCTGTCGGAGATTCAGTCCATCTTGCGAAATTCTTCCCACTCCGGCTCGGTGGCGAAGATGCGCCGATAGTATTCAGAGCCTTGCAGCCCGCTGGCGGCCGCTTCATCCACCACCACCGTGCAACGCGCGTGCAACTGCAGCGCCGTCGCCGAGATCATTGATGTGATCGGGCCTTCGACGGCCCGGCCGATGATCTCCGCCTTTTCCGCGCCGGTCGCGAGCAACAGGCAGCGCCGGGATTCCAGGATCGTTCCCACACCCATGGTGATGGCGCGGCGCGGGACCTTGTCCGGCCCGCCAAAAAAGCCGGCGTTCTGCTCGAGCGTGAGCGGGGCCAGCGCCTTGACGCGGGTGCGCGATTTGAACGCCGACAACGGCTCGTTGAAGCCGATGTGCCCGGCGCGGCCAATGCCGAGCAATTGAAGGTCGATGCCACCGGACCGTCCGATGGCAAGTTCATACTGGTCGCATTCGGCGTCGAGATCCTTCGCCGTTCCGTTCGGAAGGTGAGTGTTTCGGGGATCGATGTTCACGTGCCGGAAGAGTTGTTCGCTCATGTAGTAACGATACGAGCGCGAATCGTCCGGCGGCAGGCCGACATACTCGTCAAGGTTGAACGTCCGGCACAGGGAGAAATCCAGGCCTTGATCGCGGTGCATGCTGACGAGCTGGCCATAGACCATCTCCATCGTACGGCCGGTCGCGAGGCCAAGAACAAGATGCGGATTGGCGCGGAGATCTTTTGCGATCAGGCTGGCGACAAGGCGCGCGGCGGAATCGGGGTTGGGCCGGATGATGACTTCCACAACGTGTTCGCCGGAGCTTGGCGAGTCGCGGGAGCGGATGACAAGGATATTCTGCTTGCCAACAGGCGCGCAGAGAACCGAGATAACTTCATGCGGCAGGGCGAAATCTCCGCGAGACACTACGCGACTGCTGAGCCGGTTGTTCTGGAGTGGCGGGACGGCTTCATAACCGATCTGCGCGCCGCGCCGCGCGCGGTTCCGGACAATGCGTGGATTGCGCCGGCATTGTTCGATTCACAGGTGAACGGGTTCGCGGGCGTTGATTTTCAACGGGACGATTTGACCGTCGAAGATCTGCTGGCTGCGACACGGGCGCTGCGCGCCGCGGGTTGCGCCCGATTCCTGCTGACGTTCATCACCGATAAATGGTCCCGGCTGACGGCGAGATTGAAGCGGCTGCGTCAGTTCC
>DATNDF010000466.1 GCA_035607015.1 Candidatus Angelobacter sp.
GACCGTGTGCGACGAACGCGCCGTTTTCGATCTTCCAGGTGTCGGGGTGCTCTGTCGCCGCCTTCCAGCCGTTGAAGGTTTTTCCGTCGAAGAGCGGCTTGAATCCCGCCTCCGATTCGGCGGCGTTCAGTCGTGCGACGATGCTGACCAGGGCAAGCGTGCTGAAGAATGTGGATTTCATGCGCCGAATCCTAATGGGCCGCATCGTGGACAACAATCGCAATCTTGCCGGTCCGGCCGCCGCTCCACGCGCCGGGACGGCCGGGATTCTCGTTGCGAACATCCGGTTTTCAAGCCACTCTTCCGCGGTCAGCCCGCGTCCCATGCGCAAATGGATTTTGAGAATTCACCTTTATGGCGGATTGCTGTGCGCACCTTACCTGATGATCTTCGGCTTCAGCTCGCTCCACTTCAACCATCACTTCGCCTTCGTCGCGCCGGCGCCGAACTCAACCGAATGGCAGGCGCCGCTCACGCCGACGCCGGGCACGAACAACGATGCGTTCGCGCAGTCGGTCCGCGATTCGCTCGGGCTGGCCGGCTGGACGATTCCATGGAAAATGTCGCGCGACGCGGCGGGTGATTTGCAATTTGACCTCGAACGGCCCGGCAAGTCCTACACCGTCCACACGGTGGCCAACGAACACAAGGTGCGCGTCGAAGAACGCCGCAAAGGGTTCTGGCAGGTCGTCAACTCCCTGCATGCGCTTGGCAGCGTTCCGAATGCGCCGTTCACCTCGTGGTGGGCCATCTACACGGAGATTTGCACGGGATTCGTGGCATTCGCGGCGGTGTCGGGTGTCTATCTCTGGATGAACTCCCAACGCGAGCGGCGGATCGGTCTGGTCGCTTTTCTGGGCGCCTTGATCGCGTCGGTCGGGTTCATGGTGTTTGTCATCCTGCGAGGCTGATCGTGTATTCTCTGATCCGGCGCATCCATCTGTTCACCGGCCTTCTGCTGCTGGTGTTCGTATTGATGTACTTTGCCAGCGGTTATGTGATGATCCATAATGGGTGGTTCAACAAACCCGGACCTGTCACCTCGGCCCGCACCGAGGCATTGAACTATTCCGGCGACACTTCGGACGAAGTCCTGTCGCGCTACCTGCAGGAAACGTTCGACCTGCGCGGCAAACGAAACCCCGCAAACCACCGCAAAGATGGATCCCGCCAATTCAACTTCGTGCGGCCGGGAACCACGTTCGAAGCGGTCGTCTCGCAGGACGTCAGACAGGTGTCCATCACGCGCAAGGAATCCGGCTTTGTCGGTCTCGCCAACGGAATGCATCGCCTCCACGGCTACGGCGGAGGCCGGATCTATGACGCGTGGGCGTTGCTTTATGACCTCGCCAGCGCTGCGCTGATACTCTTCGCCCTCACCGGAATCGTCCTTTGGTATCAATCCACCCCGCGACGTCTGCCAGGATTGATCTGCCTCGGTCTCAGCTTCGGCTTCAGCGCCGCGATGATTCTCTACCTGCTGTATCGGAAGTGACCCGGCAGAAGATGAAACGGGCGTTTGATGGACTGCCTGTCACGCGTGTGAGTGCGGCGGCGCGGAGAGATTCTTTTGCAGCTCCTGTTGCTGTTCGCGAATGAGGACGGCCTCTTCCTGAATATTCTCCAGGGACAGTTGCGTGGCGTGAAGCAGATTCCAGCAGCCCGTCACCATCCCGCCGACCCCAATAAACCCAAGCACAAGCCCGCTGCCGACGAACGCGCGAAACCATCCCTCCACCTGCCAGTGACCGAGAACCGCGCCGAGCAGGGTCACCAGACTCGCCGCCGCAAATGCGCCGAGTGCCACGTAGATCGAGCGAAGCGCGCGCAACAACAGCGAGGCCTGTCGCTCGACCCGGTTGACCTGGCCAACCAGGCGCCGCGTATCAGCGGCGGTTTTGACGCCGGCTTCGGATTTCGCCAGTAGCTGCGTCATCCGGTCGCGTGTGCGCAGCATGCGGTTGATGGTGCTCATCGCCAGGACGCTGGCGGCGTTGGTCAGGACCGCCGGCGCGGCGATGAACGTGAGGACCGCGAACGGGCTTTGCCCCACTGCAATGGCGTCCATGAGTCGATGGGTTCTGTGCCGTCGTCCCGGGCGCGGGTCCGCCGCAATTGTTCATCCTTTGCGGCGGAAAACTCGACTTTCCCCGCCGGCGTTTATTCCTTCGCCATGATGGGCCGGATCTTGATGTTGCGGAAAGAGACCTGTCCGTGATCGCCCTGGAGCGCGATGGATCCCCTGTCAAACCTGGCGAAAAGCGGCATCTTCCCGAACTTGCTTTTGGCGACGCGCTGTTTGAAATCGTCACTGCCGAGCACGTATTCGAAATACTTCACGCCGTTGATTTCATGCACGCACTTCGACGGCGTGATGAGCAGGCGAATATGATTCCACTCACCGGCGTGTTTGGTGGCGTCGAGCGGTTTGCCCGTCTGCGGATCGTTCGGTGGTTGGTAAAGCGCGTAGAGCCAGCCGCAGCGTTGCGGGTCGGCGGCCTTTGCGTTGTCCTCGAGCTGGAACTCCGGGCCGGTCGCCCACGCGGCGCCGCCTTCGTCCGCGACATGAAACATGATGCCGCTGTTGCCGCCCTCGGAGATATTGTAGTCAATCTGCAGCTCGAACCAGTCGAACTCGCCTTCAGTGACCAAATCCCCGGCGTTGTGCGGATCAACGCAAGCCAGCGTGCCGTCTTTGACCTGCCAGCCGGGCTTGACACCTTTCGACTTAAAGTTGTGCCAGCCGTTCAGGTCCTTGCCGTCAAACAACAGTTTCCATCCCGCCGCTTTTTCCGCGTCGGTGAGAGAG
>DATNDF010000467.1 GCA_035607015.1 Candidatus Angelobacter sp.
CGAGAACTTGCGGTTGTCCCACACGATAGAGGCGTTCTTCGGCGCCGGCTCGAAGAAAAAACCGTACGGATCGGTTTTCAGCACGAGCGCGCCGTTGGCGTGCTTGATCTCGTATTTGTAAAGCGCACCCTCTCGGACACCGGGAATGAAAATCTCCCAGACGCCGGATGGACCAAGGTGGCGCATCGGATGAAATCGCCCGTCCCAACCGTTAAAATCGCCGACCACACTGATGCGCTGCGCATTCGGCGCCCACACCGCGAAACTCGTGCCCGCCACGCCGTCAACGTTCCGGAGTTGCGCGCCGAGTTTGTCGTAAATGCGCCGCTCGTTCCCCTGCCCGAACAAATACAAATCGGTTTCTCCCAATGTCGGGAGAAATGAAAACGGGTCGCGCGTCCGGCGCGCCTGCCCGCCTTGCGTGACCACGAGATCATAAGCATACACCCGGCTGGCGTCCCTGGTGACGCCTTCAAAAATACCGGCGTCGTGGACAGGCTTCAGTTTGATTTTCGGCTTGTTCTTCTCGTGGACCGGGACGGCTTCGACTGACGTGGCGTTGGGAAGAAAGGCGCGCGCGACCAGGCCGGAACCATCGCCCAGCGGGTGCATGCCGAGCAACGTGTGCGGCGACCGATGCTGGACATTGACGAGGCTCTCCAGTTCTTCGGGCGTGAGAAGCATGACTGGATTGTCTCATGCTACAACGCGAAAAACAGGAAAAAAGGCGTTTGGCTTCCGATGGCCCGGTGTTAGTTTTGAAACGGAGACGCACTGTGCATGAAAGTCATTGAATCGTTACTCATCGGCGTGTTTTTGACTGTCCTGTTGAATTGTATGAACGCGGACGACGCTCAATCCCTCTCGGTTCGCTCACTGGCCAAAGGCGCGTTCAGTGGCGTCAAGGACCCCAGACAGGAAGTCATCCGCGACGCGGCGGCGTGGGGAAAAGTCTGGAAACAGCACTCGGCGTCCGCAGGATCAGTGGAGAAAATCCCCGCCGTTGATTTTGCAAAGGAAATGGTCATTGCCGTGACGATGGGCATCAAGCGCACCGGCGGTTACATGATTGAAATCGCCCGCGTGGAGCAGACTGAGAAGTCATTGAAGATTTTCGTGAAACGAACCTCGCCGCCACCCGGGTCGCTGTCCATTCAGGTGCTCACCGCGCCGTTCCATTTCGTTGCCGTGCCGAAAAGCGATTTAAAACCGGAATTTTTGGAAACAAACCCTGCTGAAAAGAAGTGAGCGTCGCCGCCGAGATTCTGCGTTGCGCGATTGAACAACCCGAAGGTGTCCGAAGCGAATGAGGCACCGGATAACCAGTGTCCGCCGATTCGCGCCGCGACCAGCGGCTGTTCCGTGGTCCGGATGTTACGGCACTCGGTAAACACCGTAAATGTGTTCAATAACCTGGATGGTTTCGCGAACAAACGTGGCGAGTCCTCTATCTCTTGAGGTCACCGTGCTCGCGTAGGCGCAGAACTCCCGCACTCTTGGAAGAGCGGCAGTTAGAATTCTCTTGTATGGGTATGAACGCATCACTCGACCCAGAGAAACATGTGTCAAATGCGCTATCTGCTTGTTGATGTCCTGCCGTGCGTTGCCGAGAAATGCGCGACCCAAATTCAATCCGGGAATGTCCGACGGGACAAGATCATCAGGATGTTTTCGGACGCCATTTCAAAAGTCGTCAAACGCCCGAATGTTGACTAACGTTGACTCGACCACTGCGTTTTCCACGCCGATGTACGCCTGATGAACTGTTGTGTCCTTGACGAAAGCTGATTCCAAACAAGTCTTCCAGAATTACGCACAGAACATCTGGTTGATGTGGTCCAGCACGGCTCGGACCCCATCACGTAAGGCTTTGTCCTGAAGAGCAGTTCTCATTTGAATATAATGCACGCGCACCTGATTTGGCCAACTCCCGGTATTATCAAGCTTTCATGAAAACAGACTTGCGAACTTCTGTGAAGAAGAATGCTCCATCGTTTGCGCCAGCGATTCGGCTTTGATTGTCATTTCTTTTGCATCTCTTTTACAAGTTTCTGACAACTCGAGTTGCCGCCCGGCGTCACATTGGCCGTATGAAAACAAACTTCTCATTTCATCCATTCGCCCGCCCGGCCGTTTGCGGGATGGGAGTCGGCGCCCCTTTGCTGGCCCGTGTTAACAGCCTGAAGTTTGCGATATTGCTCCTCGCGCTGTTCAGCCTTGGCGCAGCCCGGGCGCGCGCCAGCGACCCGATCGGCATTTACGCGCTGGTCGACAAAGTCGTGTTCGAGCCAAACGAGACAAATCCGGAACGGATTCAAATTCTGGGAGCGTTTGCCATCGCGGAAGGTTACGGTTACACCTACAAAAAAGCCGAGCGCGGTTACCTGTATTACAAGTTGAACACGGACAAGCCGGCTGCTTGCCGCAACGAATGGGCCGACCTCAAGTCCGTGGCCGGCACCGGCCAGATCGTCGCCTTCGGCAGCCGCTACGGCGAAAAAGGAACGCTGCGCAAGTTGGACGCGAAACCGGCGAACGCGGACCCGTATCCGGTCGCGATGGGGCTGATCAAGGTGAAAGAGGAAAAAGACTACGAACCGGTGAGGCAACTGGCCAGGCTACGGCACACCAGACCGCCGGGCACGCAGGCTCAAAAAAAGAGTCAGTAGGTGCGTGTTTGAAATGGGCGATATGTCCGCGTCCCCGCCCAACGAATGCTCGGTTGAGCACGCTCAAACGAGTGCGCCGACCGCGTTAATCCGCAGGATTGAATCGAGACCCGCACTCCGCACGGACCCCATCCTTTTGCCGCAAAAACGAAGCATCCTTCGACATTCGACCTGGGATGCCCTGTTCGTCGCGCTGGCCGTCGCTCACGCAATCGCGCTGACGATTGTTCCGTCCGCACCAATCATTGCTCTCGGCCTGTGGTGGAACGCGAACACGATTGCGCACAACTTCATTCATCGTCCTTTTTTCCGATCAAACACCCTGAACGACGCGTTCTCGGCCTTTGAAAGCCTGATTCTTGGGATCCCCCATCGACTGTGGCGTGACCGGCATCTCGCTCATCACGCGGGCCAGCCGGGGCGCTGGCACTGGTCCCGTCAACTCGCCGCGGAAGTTTGTCTGCTTTGCGCGTTGTGGTGCGGATTGCTGGCTTTCACGCCAGGCTTTCTCCTGACGGTTTACCTTCCTGGCTGGCTCCTCGGTTTGGGGCTTTGCCAGTTGCAGGGTTTTTTTGAACACAGACAGGGGACAACGAGCCATTACGGACGACTCTACAATTTGCTGTTCTTCAACGACGGCTATCATGCCGAGCACCACGCGCGGCCGGTCGAACATTGGGCGCGGTTGCCGCTGCGAAAGCTGGCTGGAACGCGAACGAGCCGATGGCCGGCAGTTCTGCGCTGGCTCGAAATCTTCGACCTTAATAACCTGGAGCGGCTCGTCCTGTGTTCACCCACGCTCCAGCGATTCGTGATCCGGCAACATGAGCGCGCCGTTCGCACGCTGCTGCCCGCGTTGGAAGGCGTTCGCCACGCGGGAATCGTGGGCGGTGGAATGTTCCCGCGCACTGCTTTGATTTTGCAGCAACTTCTGCCCGGCGCCCGACTGACCATCATCGATGCGAGCGAGGAAAACCTTCGTTCCGCCCGACCTTTCGTGGGCCGCGCCGTTAAATTCATTCACGCCTTCCATGACACTTTGCCGCTGACTGAAGTCGACCTGTTGGTAATTCCGCTGGCGTTTATCGGCGAGCGTTCGACGATCTATCATCGCCCTCCGGCGCCATTGGTTCTGGTGCATGACTGGCTGTGGCGCCCGCGCGGTGAGAGCGTCGTCGTTTCGCTATTTCTCCTCAAACGGCTGAACCTGATCAGAAAATGAAAACTCTCTGTCTTTTCGGAGTCCTGTTGCTGGCGCGGATTTTGATTCTGCTCGGGCGTGACGTCCCCATCTCTGTCTGGTCTCCCGCTGCCTTTCTCTGGCAGGATCTCGCGGTGGTCCTGGCATTTGCCATGTTGGAGAGAATGACGGTGCGGCGTCCTTGGATCGCATGGACGGTGTATGCGGTCACCGCGCTCTACGTCGCACTGAATCTTCCTCTGTTTCGGCTGATGTCCACACCACTGACGGCACCGATGTTGCGCGCCGCTCGAGGCGCGCTGGCTGATTCGATCCGGCATGAGTTAACCCCGGAAAACCTGTCACTTATCGCGTGTGTGCTCGGCGCGGCAGTAATGCTTCCACTGATACTACGGGGCGCGCGGCCTCGACGATCGATGGGCGCAGCAGCGGCGGTCGTCGCTATGGCAACGGTGGCGCTGGGACCAGCGGCCACTGCCCGAGTGGAGACCGGCGGCCTGCACCGCAACTTCTTCTTCGCACTGATTGAAACCGCATGGCCGCGGGTGCCAGCGACGTCTGCAGATGAAACTGACTGGCGAAAGAGTCCATTTCCCGACGCGGGCCCGAGCGCCGCGGAGCAGGAGGATTTGTCGCGGTTCAAGGGCGCGGCAAAAGGGCGCAACGTCGTCATGGTCCTCCTGGAATCGACGGGCGCGCGCCATCTGCATCGTTACGGTTTGACCGAGGACCCGATGCCTCATCTCACCGCTCTGGCGCGAAAATCAGTCCTGTTTGAAAACGCTTACTCGGTTTATCCGGAAAGCATCAAAGGGCTTTTTTCCGTCCTCTGTTCGCGGTATCCGGCTTTGGACACGAAACCGGAGATCTGCGCGCGGTCGACCACGCCTTCGATAGCCACGGTGCTGGCGGATGCGGGCTATCGGACGGCGTTGTTTCACTCCGGCCGGTTTCTTTATCTTGGCATGAAAGACGTTGTCGAGCACCGCGGGTTCCAAATTCTGGAAGATGCGGGCGACATCGGGGGAAACCACGAATCCAGTTTCGGCGTTGACGATGCCGCCACCGCGCGGCGTATGTTGAACTGGATTGATTCACTTCATCGCAGCGAAAAATTCTTCATCACCTACCTGCCGGTCGCCGGGCATCATCCCTATGAAGTTCCTGGACCGAACCCCTTCCCGGCACACGACGACGCGGGCCGTTATCTCAACGCACTCCATTACTGTGACGCGGTTTTGGGCGAGTTCATCGAAGGGCTTAAAGCCCGCGGATTGTTCAACGAGTCCCTATTCATCATTTTTGGCGCCCATGGTGAAGCGTTCGGCCAGCATTCCGGCAACTTCGGCCA
>DATNDF010000468.1 GCA_035607015.1 Candidatus Angelobacter sp.
GTCCGCACTTGGCTTGCAACGCCGGCCTGGAGAGAGATTATGGCAGAAGCATCCAAGGTACTTGAACGAATCGCCGCTTAACTCGCGCCGAGCCGCGCGCATTTTGGCTGAATTTCTGACTCGCCTTACGTCGCCTTGCCCTCGCCTCCTCTTCCTGCTTCACTGCCGGCATGGCGTTGCCCTACAAAATCTCCACGCTGCTTTATTGTTTCAACGAGCGCGGTGAAGTCTTGTTGCTGGAGCGCCGCAAGGAACCGAATCGCGGGCTGTGGAGTCCGTGCGGCGGCAAATTGAAAATGGAGATCGGTGAATCGCCCTATACCTGCGCCTGCCGCGAGGCCGCCGAGGAAATCGGCCTGGTCATTTCGCCAGCGGATTTGCATTTGACCGGCATCGTCAGCGAACATGGTTATGAAGGCCGGGCGCACTGGCTGATGTTCCTGTTCGAGGTGAAAAAGAAGCTCACGCAGCTCCCGCCTCCGCACGACGAAGGACGTTTTGAATTCTTCCCCGCCGATGCGCTGAAGCGCTTGCAGTTGCCGCAGACCGACCGCGAGCAAATCTGGCCGTTGTTCTGGAAGCATCGCGGCGGTTTCTTCGCCGCTCATTGCCACTGCCATCCGGACGGCCGCAACGACTGGACGCTCGAAGAAACCCTCGACCTTCAACCCTCTGGAGATGCCTGACGATCCGATCATTGATTTGCAGAGCGACCACTACTTCATGGGCGAAGCGTTGCGTCAGGCGAAGCGTGCTTACGAAACCGGGGAAGTGCCGGTGGGCGCAGTGATCGCGCGCGAGGGTCGCATCATCGCGCGGGCTTTCAATCAGGTGGAGTTGTTGAAGGACGCCACGGCGCACGCGGAGATGCTCGCCCTGACGCAGGCCGAGGAAGTGGTTGGCGACTGGCGGCTGACCGATTGCACGTTATACGTGACCAAGGAACCATGTCCCATGTGCGCCGGAGCCATGGTCCACGTGCGTCTGGCGCGCGTTGTTTATGGCGTAAGCGATCCCAAAGGCGGCGCCGCTGGCAGCGCGGTGAATCTTCTCCAGTTCCCAACGCTCAACCACCTTTGCGAAATCACGCCGGGCGTGCGCGAGGCTGAATGCCGCTCACTGCTTCAAGGCTTCTTCGCGGAACAGCGCGCACGGACGAAACTGGAAAACGGCAGGTGAAAGACAGGATTTGCCGGCCGATCCACTCCCTGGACTCCCCACTGGCGCGGCTTCCAACCGCGCCTTAACTGACTGCGATCACCGAAACGCGCTCGTTCCTTTCGTTCCGTGCCATGCCCATGGCTCGCGGGTCGAGCACCGGCGCGCCATCCACGAGGAACGCGTAGTGGTGATGGCCGTGGGTGAGCGGGATTTGCAGATACCACGACCCGTCCGCCTGCCGCCGCATCGGATGCACATTGGGATGCCAGTCGTTGAAATCCCCGACGACTGAAACGGCCCGCGCCTCTGGCGCCAGGCAGAAGAAATTGACGGGTTTGGCCATGTTTTTGGCCGAATACCGGTTATGGGTGGATTGGCTCGAACTCGAACGCATGGTGTACGACATTTGCATCTGTTTAAACATACCCGCTGGAAAAACGTTTTCAACGGGTGCGCCATAAGGAAGCAAAACTCCTGCCAGCGCGCAAGGGACAACGTTGTGAAGGCGATAAATTTTTCCCCAACAATTTGTTGACAGGTCCCGCAACGAATCACGTCACGCTCCAGCTCGCTCGTGCTCGAACTTCAAGCCTCCTCGCCGCCTGCCTTGGCCGGTGGCCGGACCTGTTTCACCTGCAGCGGTATGCTCGATTCCTGCCTCCCGTCCACGGCGATGTCGATGGCGTACTGGCCGGGTTTTTCAAACTTCAATTGCTGAATGTTGATGATGAAATTGCGCGTCAGAAAATTCGCGTCTGGCGGCAACGCCACGTCGATCGGAATGTCGATGCTCGGCATCACAAAACGGCCGTCTTCGTCCACAAAATTCATCCTCACCTTGTGCTGCCCTTCCTCGACCCGGCTGAAAACGACCCGGAGGGCGACCGAGCATTGCGGGTGCACCGCAGGCAATTGCTGGGTCACGATGGTGTCGAAGGTACCCAGCAGATTCAGCTTCCCACCATAGTCGGTCGCCGCGTCGCACAGCACGGCAATTTGAACGTTCATAAGGATCGAAGTCGTTTGCTTCTCGTGCCAATGTGCCAAAGCCGGCCCCCGGCGAACAGCAAAATACCAATTGACGCGCTGCGGCAAAGTCATTACCAGTATGACAGTTATGTGCGGTTTGAACCTTCAACTGCTGCTGAATGCGCTGCTGCCGCGAAGCGCGGCAGTTGGGTTCTGATCCGATCATCACCGATTTCCCGAACCCCACTGCCAGCCGGCGGTGGGGTTTTTGTTTTTGCCAAACAGGAAATTCGCCGCCACAACTAAAAGATAGCATGTTAAAAAACCCGTCTCAAAAATACCGCCCGTTTCCACCGGTCGAGTTACCCGACCGGCATTGGCCGAATCGCGTGCTGACCCACGCGCCCGTCTGGTGCAGCGTGGACCTGCGCGACGGCAACCAGGCACTCGCCGTGCCGATGAACGTCAGCCAGAAGCTCGAACTCTTCCAGGCGCTTGTAAAATGCGGGTTCAAGGAGATCGAAGTCGGATTTCCGTCGGCGTCGAACACCGAGTTCGCCTTCAATCGCAGGCTGATTGAGGAACGCCGCGCGCCGGATGACGTCTGGCTCCAGGTGTTGGTGCAGGCGCGCGAGGACCTGATTGAGCGCACGTTCGAGTCGCTGGTGGGCGCCAGGAGAGTAATCATCCACCTCTACAACTCGACGTCGCCCGCGCAGCGCCGGGTCGTCTTCGGAATGTCGGAGAAAGAAATCGTCAAAGTTGCCATGAAGGGCGCCCAGTGGATCAAGGACCGGTTGCCCCGGCTCAAGGGGACGGAGGTGATGCTCCAGTATTCGCCGGAAAGTTTCAGCATGACGGAAGTCGAGTTTGCAAAGGAGATTTCCGAGGCGGTGATGGACGTCTGGCGGCCGACACCGCACCACAAAATGATTTTGAATCTACCCGACACGGTCGAGGTCGCGATGCCAAACGTTTATGCCGATCAGATCGAATGGATGTGCCGCAACATTAGAAACCGCGACTCCCTCATCATCAGCCTCCACACGCACAACGATCGGTGCACCGGTGTCGCCGCGACCGAGCTCGGGTTGCTCGCCGGCGCCGACCGCGTCGAAGGCACGCTTTTCGGAAACGGGGAACGGACCGGGAATCTCGACATCGTGACTGTGGCGTTGAACCTCTACATGCACGGCATCGATCCCCGGCTCAACTTCAGCGATCTGAATGCGATTCAGGAGGTTTATGAGCGTTGCACCGGGATGACGGTGCCGGCGCGCCAGCCTTACGGCGGCGAACTCGTCTTTACCGCGTTCAGCGGCTCGCACCAGGATGCGATTCGCAAAGGCCTGGCCGAATGGGCAAAAAAGAGTGGGGCTCATTGGGACGTACCCTATCTGACGATTGATCCGACGGACATTGGCCGCGAATACCGCGAAGTCATCCGTGTCAACAGCCAGTCCGGCAAGGGCGGTGTGGCCTACCTGCTCGAAAGCGAATTCGGCATCGAGTTGCCGAAGGAAATGCAGCGCGAGTTCGGCCCGATTGCAAACGAGGAAGTGGACCGGCTGGGTCGCGAGGTCAGTGGTGCTGAGTTGAAGGCGATGTTCTGGCGTGAATACGTTGAACGCGCGACGCCGTGGTCACTCGTGCATTTCCATGCGGACGGAATGGAGGGCATCTTCCGATGCCGCGCCTCGGTCAGGCACGACGGCGTCGAAACCGCATTGACAGGCGAAGGCAACGGCCCCATCGCTGCTTTCGTGGACGCGCTGGTGGGAGGCGGCGCTCCGCCGTTCAGTGTTGCCTACTACCGAGAACACGCGCTCAGCGCAGGCACGGCCGCCAGCGCGATTGCCTACATCCAGATCAAGCTCGCCGATGGCCGGACCCGCTGGGGAGCGGCTGTGGACACGAACATTGAACTGGCATCGGTGAAGGCAGTGCTCAGTGCGTTGAATCGCGTGTGACGTTCAATCGCGCAGATCAGAGATCCTTTGCTGGCCGGAACCACGGACAGGATTTCCAACCGGGAAGGCCTTCTTCCGTGCGGACCTGTCCTTGTCGGAAGGTAACGTCAGCGGATTGAACGTGGTGTCACAGTGATCCGTCCCGTCGGGTTTGCCGGGCGTTACTTTTTCGCAGGAAGAAGACCATAGCGACGCATCATCTCTTCGCGCATGGCGGGGTAGGGAGCCGGCCCATCCGTGCCAGAGCTCTTAAGCGCGGTCGAATCGCCGGCCGCGCCTCCTAATGTTTCGATCGCTGCCTTCACGATCTCCAAATCATCTGCTGTCGCCCGCACCATCACGATGCCAGTCAGGTCGTTGTAAAAAACCGTCTTGCCGGATACGTCCATATTGATGCCGAGGTTGGAGAAAACGTCGCGCAAGGCAGCTCGGATCCGAGTCGCAGGAGGGTTTTTCGTCGCTTCAATTCCGATTCCGAAGGTCCTTTGCAAACCTGCCAGGATCGCGTTTGTGTCCACCTTGAACGTGCGGACCAGGAGGGGAGGGGAGTAGTCGAACACCCTGACCGGCTGACCGTCAACTCCGCTCGTCGATCGATTCGTTTTTTGAGAAAAAACCACACCGTATTCTTCGATGGAGTATTCGATCGGCTTGTCCGCCACTTTGACGACGGCGTCCAGCACGTCCTTCAACCTCACGTCGCGCAGCGGCAAATTGATCCTGACGACAACGCTGTTCATGTCAAGAGGCTCTGGAGAAGGAAGCTGAACGGGTTGTCCGGTCGTCGGATCGATCGTGGTCTCACCCGCGATGGGCGCCACATTGGGGTTGATCAAAAAGTTGAGGCCCCGCTTCTCCGGGTCGCGTTTACGGGATTCATCGTTCAGGAATTTCAGCACCTCCGGCAACGGCACGTCATTGAACATCACTTCGTTCAAAACAATTTGCTCCAGCTTGGACGCGATCGGATCCGGCTTTCTCTTCTTCGCAGAATTGTCCATCGACAACAGAACGTCCTTGGGGATCAGTCCATATCGTTCCATGAGTTCGCGATTGTAAGGAAAGGGCGCCCGCTGTGGAGACTCCTCGGTGATGGAGCCGCTCGCCGGGTCCGTTGCCGGCGGCTTGCCCTCAGCGGGTGTCGGTTTCGTTTCTTCAGGCGCCGGCGTCGCGCGGATTGGCTGGTCGTCCGCGTTGGTAGTCGGCGCGATCAAGCTGCTATCAGCCCCCAGCGACATCAACAGCGCAAATGCGGCGAGAGACTGTTTCCAGGTTTGTTTCATTGTTTTCATGGACTCTCCTTTGGTGAATGCCTGAGGACCGGCCCAGGCGGTGGATAAAATCACGGCAGCAACCAGGATTCCCGGGCCAAAAGCTTTGATCATAACAGAACGAGTCCGGTTCGGCGGACACCAGGAGTGTCCACGCAGCGTCAGCAACCGCTCCACTCGACGGCCCAGGCCCGAGCGAAACCCGTTTCCTTCGATGCCCAGCGAAACAAACGAAGGCGGCCGCGTCAGTCGCACACCGAGTTTCACTAGACACTCGGCCAGGACCCCGGGACCGTCCGCAACCAACAGGCTCGCTTCGTCCGCGGCTTGTTCGCTGGCGACGTGCAATTGATGACGCGCCCACCAGACCATCGGGTGCCACCAGAGAACAGCGGCCGCCAAATCCGCGACCGAATACCAGCCGGGATCGTGCGAGGCGAGATGCGCGAGTTCGTGCGCGAGCATGGCTTCCTGCTGCGCCGGGCTGAATCTGCTCACGAAATCTGCGGGCAGGCCGACCGTGGGACGCAAGACCCCGAATACAATCGGGCCGTTGAGCCGCGCC
>DATNDF010000469.1 GCA_035607015.1 Candidatus Angelobacter sp.
TTGTCAGACTTCCTGTCCGTGGATGCCGGCTGGTCCGGGGTCTTGACACTGACCTTGCTTCCTGGTGCGAGCCGGAGTTGTCCATCTGTGACCACTGTTTCGCCCGCTTTGATGCCGCTTCGAATGACCGTTCCGCTGTCATGGACAATGCTGGTCACAACCGGTCGCATCTCCACGGTATCATCAGCCTTGACCACGTAGATGAACTGGCCGTCCTGTCCCGTCTGAACCGCCTGCGTGGGCGCAACAACAGCATCGTGGAGCACGGACAACGTCAACGCCGTCTCGACAAACTGGCCCGGCCAGAGCACGTTGTCGTCGTTTGGAAAGGTGGCCTTGAGCTGGATGGTACCGGTGGTGGTATCCACGCCGTTGTCCACAAATGTGAGCGTTCCATCGTTCGACGGCGCCTGTCCGTTCGGAAGCAACACACTGACCTTGAGCTGCCTCGCGTGCATCTCTTTTTTGATTTCAGGCAAATATTGCTCGGGCACGGCAAACACCACATAAATGGGGTGAATCTGGTTTATGGTCAGCATCACGTCATCCGGAGCCTTGATGATGTTGCCCGCGTGAACCATCAGGCCCCCCGTGCGTCCGTCAATCGGCGAGCGGATCGCCGTAAATTCCACGTTCAACTCGGCATTCGCGACGGCGGCCCGATCGGACGAGACGCTCGCCTTCTGCGCATCCAGGGCCGCCCGCGAGTTGTCAAACTCCTCCTGCGAAATCAGGTTCGAGGCGAAAAGCTTCGTCGCGCGATCGAACTGGATTTGCGCGTTTTCCTGTTGCGCCTTGTCGCGCGCGAGGTTGCCACGCGCTTGTCCCAGGGCCGCCTGGAACGGCCGCGGATCAATCGTGAACAACAAGTCGCCCTTGTTCACATCCTGCCCCTCCCGGAAGTTCACTTCCTTGAGCTGGCCGGTGACTTGAGAGCGCACGGTCACTTTCGAATACTCCGCCACGTTGCCGATCGCCTCAATTTCGATGGGAACGTCCTGCTGGGTTGCCTTGGCCACGAGCACGGGCACCGGAGCCCCCGCACCCGGTTTGGCGCCCGGCGAGGTTGGACGCGAGCAACCGGTGATGACCGCCGCGGCCGCGGCAAGCATCGTCGCAATCATTGCAGGACGACAGGCGGAGAATGCGGTATTTGCAAAGGGCTGTTTCATTCGGTTTTTGCTTTTGACGGCGAAAGCGCCACGGCGAATTTGCGGAGAAAATCACGCCGCTCCTTTTGGAATTGCGCATCGGAAACCTGCCGGCCGGTGATCAACCTCGTCAGTTGCGGGAACGCCACGGGATACGTGGTCAGTCCGATCATGGCCAGCAAAACATGCCGGGGATCAAACTCGCTGGACAAATGGCCGCTGGTCTGCCGGCGGCGGATGCGCTCCACCGCCCCCTGGGCCACCGCGCGTCGCTCGGCCTCGTCAAGCACCGGCTTTTCACCGCCGCGCAACGCCTCCCATTCGAGGAGACGAATCCAATCCGCGTCCTGGCACGCAAGATCAAACCAGAGCGGCAGACTTTTGGACGGTTCTTCCGGGGTAGCCTCACCCCATGCCTGGCGTTCGGCGATTTTCCGCCGCAACACCGCGCGGAACAATTCTTCCTTGTTGCCGAAATAGTGATAGATCATCCGCTTGTTGATGGCGGCCCTGCGCGCAATCACGTCCACGCGCGCGCCGGCGAATCCGTTGTCGGAAAACTCCTTGAGAGCCGCCGCGAGAATGCGTTCACGCGTGCGCCCCGGGTCACGCGCGCCCGTCTTCGACCTGCCGCCCGCCGCTGAAACCGAACGATTCATTCGTTACACGCTTCCTGACCCGCCAAGTAACCGTCCGGTTACTTTTTTTCAACTGACGCACGCCGGGGAGGAAGTGTTCAAGGAATCTCACGGCGCGCCACTTCCCGGGATCCGGCTGCAATGCTCCACCTAGTGCCGGCGCGCGAAGAAGCGGGCATCCCTGCCGCCAGACCAGACTGCCTCGCATCCCGGGCGGCCGACAATCCTCAACCGTTCAGGCCAACAAGCGAGGTCACTCAGGACAGTGCCGGCTTTTCCTTGTGCCATTCCGTGCCTTGCTCGTAGGCATGCGCGATTTTCAAAATCGTTTCTTCACCGAACGGCCTGCCCAGCAGTTGCAGGCCAATCGGAAGCTTCGGTGATTTCGTGAAGCCGCAGGGAATGCTGACGCCGCAAATGCCGGCGACGTTCGCCGCGACGGTAAAAACGTCTGACAAATACATTTGCAACGGATCGTCGGATTTCTCGCCGGCCTTGAACGCCGCCGTCGGCGTCGTCGGCGTGACGATGGCGTCCACCTTCTCGAACGCGTTGAGAAAATCCTGGCGGATGAGCGTGCGGATTTTTTGGGCCCGCAGATAGTATGCGTCGTGGTAACCGCTGCTGAGCACGTAGGTGCCGAGGATGATCCGGCGCTTCACTTCCGCGCCGAATCCTTCGCCGCGGGTTCGGCTGTAAAGTTCCGCGGGGTCTGCGCCGTCCACCCGCAGGCCGTAGCGGACGCCGTCAAATCGGGCGAGGTTCGCAGAAGCCTCGGCGGGAGCGATGATGTAATAGGTCGCCGCCGCGTACTCGGTGTGGGGCAGTGAAATCTCCGCAACCTCCGCGCCGAGCTTTTGCAGTTGCTGCACGGCGGTATCCACCGCTTGTTTCACTTCCGCGTCCAGACCGCCGATCATGTACTCCTTCGGCAACCCCAGCTTCAGCCCTTTGATGTCGCCGTTCAACCATGCCGCATAGTCCGGCACCGGCTCGGGAACACTGGTCGAATCGCGCGGATCCGGACCGCTGATAATCCGGAGCAGCGTTGCGCAATCGCTGACATCCCTGGTCAACGGCCCGATCTGGTCGAGCGACGACGCAAACGCGACGAGGCCGTATCGCGAAACCCGCCCGTAGGTCGGCTTCATCCCGACAACCCCACACAGGGCCGCGGGTTGCCGGATTGATCCGCCCGTGTCCGAACCCAGTGTGGCGATGGCTTCATCCGCGGCGACCGCCACCGCCGAACCGCCCGACGAGCCGCCCGGAATCCGCGTCGTATCCCACGGATTCAAGGTCGTGAAGAAAGCGGAGTTCTCGGTCGAACTGCCCATCGCAAACTCGTCCATGTTCAACCGTCCAAAAACAATCGCGCCGGCGCCCCGAAGTCGGTCGACTACTGTCGCGTCGTACGGTGAAATGTATTTGCCGAGTATTTTCGAGCCGCAATTACACGGGTGGCCCTTGACGCAGAGCACGTCCTTGACCGCGATGGGCACACCGAGAAGCGGGCGTTGCTTGAAATCCGCGCCGGCGATGATCGCCCTGTCCGCGCCGTCCGCCTGTGCCAGCGCGTCCGCCGCGTCGTAACTCAGAAACGCCTTGATCCGGCCGTCCACGCGCGCAATCCGGTCCAGGCACGCCTGCATCGCTTCGCGTGCCGAGCATTCACGTCTGGCGAGTTTGCCGGTGAGTTCGGAAATGGTGAGATGGTTCAGCATGAAAATATCCGCACGCGAATCACCCGAATCGGCGCAAATTCATATTACAACCGGTGGGCATTTCCGAAATTCGGGCGCTACTCGACAATCTTCGGCACGATGAAGAGGCCGTTGGCCCTGGCCGGCGCATTGCGCAGCGCCTCCTCGTTGGTCAGGCCGGGACGGACTTCGTCCGCGCGCGTCACATTGACCAACGGCACCGCGTGCGCCGTCGGCTCGACGCTGGCGACGTCGAGTTCCTTCAACTTCTCGATATAGGCGAGGATGCCGCTCAGTTGTGCGCCAAGTTTCTTTTCCTCCTCCGGCGTGAGATGCAGCCGCGCGAGATGCGCGACGTAATTGACATCGAAATCAGTGGCGGACATGCGGCCAGACTAGAGCCGGAAGTCGGCGGTTGAAAGTTGAAAGTTGGGATTTGCACTCTCCCTCGGGAGAAGAAGCGAACTTCAGTCCGCCGAAGGAGGGAGAATGTTACGCAGCAGGATGGTGGTTTCGACCGTCCCGTTTCCCCGCCGTATCGTCAACCGGAGTCTGATGCCGGCCGGTTCCTGCCAGAATCGGCTCAACGGCAGGACGGTCGGATCCGTCCGCCATCTTGTGACGTCCAGATCCGCAATCTTCAATAAAACATCGCCATTGCCAATCCCCGCCTCCTCCGCAGGGCTGCCCGCCACGACATGGGCAACGAGGTCATCACTCTCAGCGTCCCGGGGCACAAACACAGCGCCGAGACGATTGTGCTCGCAGGCAGGGGCGGGCGTTTTTTTGGGCTTAAAGTAAGCGATGCCTTTTCTGCCATCGACGATGAAATCCATGCGTTTGAGCGCGGCCAGGCCGAACGTTGCCTCGTACCGGGCCAAGGCCGCTTCTGCCGAGTTGGCTTCAGTGACGGGCACATCGGTCACAGTCAATTGCCCGAAGGACAGTTCCTTTGCCCAACCTTCCTCCGAGACGACCAACCCCGTTGCCGGCATGTAACTGGCATTCAGCGTGGTCGGCTCGTCTGAATGGGCTGCTTTCCATTCGCGCCACTTCTTGGGCTGAAGACTCACCCCGCGGTCGGAACCGGTGTCCACCAAAATGGTCATTCGCTCGCGTTTCGCGCCGCGAACCTCGAGGGTTAGAATATCAGCGCCCTTGAGCACGCGTAATTCGACCCAGGTTTTGGCTTCCGCAGGCACCGCATCGAGCGGCCTCAGCGTCTGTTCAACGGCGTCGATTTGAAAAATATTTTCCTGACCGGCTGCCACCCGACCACCCCGTCCATTTCCATGCCGACGTAATTGGGCACCTCCACGACACCGAACCGGCTCTTGCTGCCGGTTCCGAACAAGGTCAGTTCACATTCCTCCGTCATTCCCATGGCGACCTGGCCGGGCGCCGGCTTAAAGTCCGCCGATGGGCCGGTAATCTTCAGGCCCAGTCGCTCCGCGCTCTTCCGAAAAAGTATCAGGCGACTTGCGCCGGAATCAAAGATGAGCCGGGTGGTTTCGCCGTTCACCCGTGCGTTCAACCAAATCCGTTCGTCGCAGCGGCCTGTAATCGTCCACTGGCACAACGCGACAATGACCAACAATCTTACCATGCTACATCAATTGGACGTGGCTGCACTCCCCTTCAAACGACCCGACGCAGGCGGGATCACTCCTCATCGAACTTCCGCTTGAGCAGCGCGTCGAGTTCGCTGAGCGCCCGGGTCGCATCCGCGCCGTCGGCATGGACAACGAGTTTGCTGCCCGGACCGGCGGCCAGCATCATCAGGCCCATGATGCTCTTGCCATTGATCCGCTCGCCATCCTTTTCCACAAAGACGTCGCATTCGAAGCGGTTGGCGGTCTTGACAAACATCGCCGCCGGCCGGGCGTGAATGCCCAGTTTGTTGACGACCACCATCTCGCGGGTGATGGCGGAGTGTTTGTCGGCGGCCTTCTTCGTCGCGCTCATCCAGGGGCTGATTCTATGGCGCTCCCGGAGATTTGCCAGCGCAATTCAAAGCCGCATTTTGCGGGACATCTGCGCGATCAGCCGGTCGTTGAGTTCCTTGGCCGGATTGTAGCCCGAGCGCTTGAGCTTGGTCTGGAACGCGGCCACCTCGATCAACCGCGCCAGATCGCGGCCGGGCCGCACCGGGATCGTGATGTGCGGGATGTTCACGCCCAGGATGTTCGCGAATTGTTCCTCCATGCCCAGCCGGTCCACGTCCATCACGTCGTTCCACGACTTCAGCGTGACGATGAGGTCAACGCTCTTTTCGCTCCGGATGCTTCTCACGCCAAACATCGCCGCGACGTTGATGATGCCGATGCCGCGCACCTCCATGTGATTCCGCGTCAGTTCCGCGCTGGTGCCGATCACCTCGTGGCCGTCCACCAGCGTGACCTTGGTCACGTCGTCGGAGACCAGGCTGTAGCCGCGCTCGATCAACGCCAGCACGCATTCGCTCTTGCCGATGCCGCTCTCTCCGCGGATGACCACCCCGACGCCCAGGATGTCCACCATGCTCCCCATTTCCGTGCCGCGCGGCGCGAACATCATTTCCAGCGCGAGCGTGGCGAGATTGATGAACTTCATCGTGATGAGCGGGCAGCGAAACACCGGCACGTCCGCGCGCTCGGCCGCCTTCAGGAACAGCCGGTCCGGATGGATGTTGCGGCTGTAAACGACGCAGGGGATCTTGTATGCGAACAGATCCGCGTAACGCCGCTCCCGCTCCTCCCGGCCCAGCGATTTGAGAAACGTGGCTTCCGCGCTGCCGATCACCTGCACCCGTTTGCTGGCGAAATATTTGGTGAACCCGGCGAGCGCCAGGCCCGGCCGGTTGACCGTCGGCTCGCGGATGACGCGCTTCAATCCGGCGGCGCCGCCCACCAGCTTCATCTCCAGCTCGCCGGCGTGCTCCGTGTAAAACCGCTCAACAGTG
>DATNDF010000470.1 GCA_035607015.1 Candidatus Angelobacter sp.
ACCGTTCAGCCACCATAGCTTTTCGCCATTCGCCGGATCGTAGCCCGCCAGTTCAAGCGCGCCCGCGACGAGCAATTCCTTGCGCCCGTCGCGCTGCCATACCGCCGGCGTCGAGTAACTGCGCACTGCGTCCGGTCGTGCGGTTTTCCAAACCAGTCTGCCCGTCGCACAGTCGAATGCGGCAAGAAAACTGTCTCGATCATGGTCCTGATTGAGGATGACCTTGCCATCCATCACGATGGGCGAACTTCCTGCGCCGTATTCATCCTGGAAGGGGCCCAGACGGTCTTCCCACTCTTTTTTCCCGTCAAGGTCGTAGCAAATCAGGCCGTAACTGCCGAAGAACACGAACAACCGCTGGCCCTCAATCACCGGAGTCGCCGTGGCCGGGCTGCCAATCTGATGAGTCTGTTCGACGCGCTCAACCGTGACAGCACGTCGCCACAGCGTCCGTCCATCCTTCTCATCGAGCGCCAGCGTCGTCAGTTCCTTCGACTCGGCCCGGTAAGAGGTCAGAAATATCCGGCCATTGACCAGGATCGGCGTGGAGTGTCCCGGATCGATCGGCACCCGCCAGACTGAAGTGCGTGGCGCTTCGAAGTTTTCGGGCAGCGGACCCACGCCCGTGCCGGCGACGCCTTCGTCGGAACGAAAGTACTTCGCGTCGGCCGGGCTTGAGGCTAGCGAGGCAGTGGTTATGACGGAGCAGCACCAGATCAGCGAACGGTTTTTCGATAAGAATGACATGGCCACGATGATTTCGGGGAGGTTGGATACCACGAGGTTCTGGTTAGAGCAATCGTGAAGAAATCGAACGCGCGTCCGCGACGAAAGGCGATGGTTGAGGACACTTGTCAATCCGGCCCGCCGGAGTATGCTGATACCGTTCACACTCGATGCCACCATGTATCCCTCGGCGAAAACGATCTTGCTCAAGGCGGCCATCCTGACCGGTTTCGCGTTGTTCGGCCCGAGCGGGACGGTGGTGTTCGCCCAGGCGCCGACGACCAATCAACCGTGGGCCTACCTTCTCGTCGGTGACAGCTATCTGCTCGACGATTGCCCGGTCTGTGACCGGGCGGTCATCCAGATCCCGTTGCGCGGCACGTTCGATCTTCGGCTGCTGGAGGCCAACTCCCTCTCCTCCCTATACGCCGTCGAGAACATCCAGTTTACGGCGGGCGACCGGCCCTACCGGATCACGGGAAGTGGCACGTTTGAAATCGGCGGGGATTTCGCACTCACTCAGGACATGTCGTTGCAACTGCAAATTGACGATGGCTTCACGAACAGGCTCTGTTATTTCACCAACTCGACCATGTTACCCGATCGACATTGGCCGATGATCGATGCGACGGTGAACCAGACGAACGGCACTTTGACCCAGACCTACACGTTGCGACTGGCCGCGGCGCCGGTCCGCGAAATCTGGTTCTCTACCACCAATTTTTTTATCGCGACCTCCGGACCGGCCGCTTCCGAAGGCGTCATGAGCGGCGATCTCCTCTCCACTGCCGGTCGGATTGTTAAACGCAACGCGGACTTGTTTACCTCCGTCGGCGCCTACCCTCCCGCCCCTGATCTGGGCCTCGACGCGGTGGACATGCTGCCCGGCGGTGAAATCGCTTTCTCGCTTCGATCCGACATCACCAGCAACACCCTGGGCCCGTTGCAGCATGGCGACCTCCTCTCCACGAAGGGCCGCATCATTCGGCGCAACCAGGAACTGCTCGCGCCGTTCGGTATCCAGCCGCCGGCGCCGGATGTGGGTCTGGACGCCGTGCAGGTTCTCGACACCGGCGAAATCCTGTTTTCAATCCAGTCGAATATTTTCTCCGAGCAACTCAGCGCCTCGCTCCACCGCGGTGATCTCCTCTCCAGCACGGGAGCGATCGCGCGCAACAACCAGCAACTCCTCGCCCGGTTCCAGCCGACAAACTCCGCCAGCGATTACGGGCTCGACGCGCTCTACGTCTGGAGCAGTGGGGAAACCTGGTTTTCAACCGAAGACGGTTTCCAGGACAAAACCCTCGGCCCGATCTCGGGCGGCGATTTGCTCAGCGACCAGGGTTACATCGTGTTTCGTAATGCCGACCTGCTGAATGCATTCGCGCCTACCAATGCCCCACCCGATCTCGGTCTGGACGCGCTCTACGTCATCACCGACGATATCGCGCCCGCGCCGGCTCCGGCTCTGACGATTCAAGTCAACAGCACCAACGGCACCGCAGGTTTGACGTGGCAAGGATTGGGCCGAGTGTTCCAACTCGAACGCGCCGACGACGTGGCCGGACCCTACCTGCCGTTCAGTCCCCTTCTGCCGGACCTCGATTTTGACGACGCGGGGGCGCTTACCAACCGCTCCCAATCCTATTACCGACTCCGTCAGTGGTAACCCAAACGCGCCAGAGGAGTTCGGCCCGGCAGTCGCCGGCGCGGTCAATGAAGACGGAACGTCCGCGCCGCCCGGCTACGGACGACCGTCCGTTTACACGTCGCCAAAAGGACCGGATCCGCGTGCGCAGCGCATCACGGCAAATGTGTTGGAGAGAATGAAACGACGGGTGAAGTCAGCCGTGTAGCCCTTGGAAATACCCGGTGGTGACTGCGATTCGTTCAACCATTGACCGGTCATAACGAAACGTTGTCGTAGAGGCGGCAAACAATCCCAACGGGATTACGCCCTCCAGCCCAAGGTTGCCGAGCTTGCGAGGCTACCTTGGGTCACAATGCGGAAATGGATTCAACCGCAACGCGGTTGTGGCAAATGTCGCGCGCGATGGATGGATGGGAATGGCCGCAACCGCTTTGCGGTTGGAAATTATTTGCGGACGGTGACCCAGGGTAGCTCGTGCCTCGCAACCCTGGGCTTTGCGACATAGCCCCGTTGGGGTTGATACCCGCCAGCAATTAGTTTAATCGTGTTGCGGTCGTTTGCTCACCACACGAAGCGTATGAAAACGCGCCTCTAATTTGGATTCGTCCCACTTCGCCTCGTCCAGGTTCTTGCCCAAGGCTGATGCCGAGGCACAAACACGCCCGCCAGGCACAGTGAGTACATAACGCACCTCTTTGAACGGGCCACGCCATGACTCTCCGGTTCTGACGAATTTCGTCCCCACGACCTCACCGAAGCGGACTGATGAAACAGAGATTTCAACGCGTCCGTCACCTTGTGCCTCCACTTCAGCAAGTGTCGCCGCCGCTTTCTCAGAAACCACGTCCAGAGCAATGAGCAACCCTTTCCAAGAGATAAGGCTATCCTTGCGCAACTTGGCGTCAGTCGGCAGATCCATCTCTACATAGAGTGGTGGTTCAGCAATCCTCTTTGATTCTTCCTGAATCCACTTAACGAGCCCCGACGGCGAGACCATCAAAAAACCGATCGCGAAATGAAGGCAATCGTTTTCTTGTTCCAGCGCGGATAACCACTCTTGTAGCGCAGCCAGATCTTCTCTGAGCAGTTTCTCTGCTTCTGCTGCGGAATGAGCTTCAATCCGATTGCCGAGAAGAGGAAGTAAGATTGCGAGGCCGGTATCCTCGTTGAGTTTTTCGGGTGAGCGAGATGCGAATTTCTTTCTGAACGGCTGCAGGTAGCGCAGTCCTTCTGGCAAAATTGATGCGCGCTGCATAATTTGGCTTTAGTTGGTTTTCGTTGTCACCTTGCGCATCAGACTTCACCGCCTCACACCAAAATCCTCTTCACCACTTCGCCCGCCACATCGGTCAAACGATAGTCGCGGCCCTGGAAACGAAACGTCAGGCGCGTGTGGTCAATACCGAGCTGTTGGAGAATGGTCGCCTGAAGATCGAAGACGTGCACCGGATTCTCGGTCACGTTGTAGCCGTAGTCATCCGTCGAGCCATAAGTCATGCCCGGTTTGATTCCCGCGCCCGCCATCCAGACGGTGAAGCAGCGGGG
>DATNDF010000471.1 GCA_035607015.1 Candidatus Angelobacter sp.
ATCGATCACCGCGTCGCGCGGCATTGCTTGCACGCCGGACGCCTGCATTCAGGCGTTTAGCCGGACGGCGGCTCGCGCCGTCCGGATTGTCTTGCTTCATCAAAGAGTTTTGGGGCTGTGGCTTCCCGTGTGGGAGAGCCCAAGCAAGGAGGCATGCTGTGCCGAGTATATCTCTTCCGAACGTCACCATTCCTGCGTCTGACCATCGCCGCCTGGAACGGCTAGCGCGGGTAGCCGCAGAGCGAGGCGACACAGACGCGCTGTATCTGATGAGTGAAATCAAGCGCGCGCAAATCGTCCCGGATCGCGCCGCCCGGTTGGATTCCATCGTCACCATGGGTTCGTGGGTGACGTTCAGGACCAATTGGGGATTCCAGCGCGAGACGAGGCGATTGGTGTACCCCGAAGATTACACGTCGGACCGAAGCCAAATCGCCGTGTTGTCGCCGTTGGGCGCGGCATTGGTCGGGCTCAAGGTCGGAAGCGAAGTCCCTTTCTTCGCCGCAGGATGCACCAACTTCGTCAAGATCGAAAGCGTGAGTCGAAGAGAGCCGATCGATGTTGTGGAGTTTCTGTTTCTCGGTCCGGCGGTCAAGAACGAGCAGACTTTTAATGACGATGATCCGGAACCAAGAGCCCGCTTAGGACCAAAGGAGAGAATGCAATGAGCAAGAACAAGCCCGAACCAGTGTTGCCGCCCATCGTAATCGGTACGGAAAACGCGCGCCGTCTCAGCGCGTTGGCCAAATTCCAGCATGGCGCTCTTTCCTCGCGTAGCTCATTTCCTGGTACGGGAGACTGAGCGTGCAAAGGTGGTCGCCGACGATTGCGACCTGCGCGGCATAGTCCGCATGGGTTCGCAGGTGCGCTACTGCGTCGATAAAGCCGGCCACATTCGGAATGCAGTGCTGGTGTATCCGCACGAAGCCGATATTTCGCTGAAACGAATTTCGGTTCTTACGCCGGTTGGCGCTGCGTTGATCGGGTTGTCGGTGGCAGGTCATTGAATTCCAGGCGCCGGGCCATCAAAAGCGCCCGCTCACAATTTTGGGCGTGTCGAACTGAAGCTAAGGGAGTTCTGATATGCGGATGACCAGAGACGACGCGCTGACGGCCGTGGCCATAATCGTTATTGCGGCCGGCGTGATCTACCTTGTGAGCTTCTTCGAAGCGTGAATGTCTGAGGCTGGCGCTTGCGACCGCGCGCCCGCTCCTCAATGGACGAAGAAGGAAGGATGTCATGCCGCGCGACTTTACGTTCGAAGAGGCCGCCGTGGTTGTGGCTTGTGTGACCGTGGGACTGATCTGCGGTTTCGGCGGCCTGATCTATCTTGTCAGGTTTGTTTCGCTCTGAGTGCTTTAGACGAAATTGACGCGGAATCCATCGGTCGCAGGACCTCAAGGGCAAGAAATACGGCCGTTTTCTCGTGCCGGGGTGGTGAGCACCAGCTCGTTCAGTCAGGTTGTGAAGACATGGAGATCGCAATGAAACGCCGGCAGTTTCTGAAATGGTCGCTGGCAGGCGCGGCCGTCGTGGCGTTGTCACCGCCGGTGCGTGCCGAGGATCGACCCAAGGTCGTCTGTATCGGTACGCAGAAGGGCGGCTTCTTCTTCCCAGCGGTCAGGCAGCGGCATACGGTCGAGGACGCGTTCAAGCCACTCGGCGTGGACGTGCAATGGTCGAGTTCCAGTTCGGGCCGCCGCTGCTCGAGGCCATCAACGTCGGCAGCGTCGATTTCGGGTTATGTCGGTGACGCGCCACCTATTTTCGCGCAGGCTGCGAATGCCAGGATTCCTGATTTCGGTTGAACCTGCGTCGTTCTTGGCGTTCTCTTGTGTCGCTAACGTTGCAATGTGAATGGAGAAAGGAGCGGCTTCGGCGGCAAAGCCACCGATTTTCAGAGACAAATGAGTGAAGGCCGCCGCACGTGTGCACTCGGGCTTTCGTGTGCACCAGGTGTGCACTGAGAATGCAGATTGGCGTTTTTGGCTTGCAACCGAGGATATGATTTTGGAGAAAAGCAAAATATATCAAACTTCGCTCGCTGGATTTCCCAATCGGCCCAATCCCCTATAGGAACGATTTGAGAAAAATAGATCAGCAAAATGAATGACTTGAGGTTGAAATTTTCTGTAGCCCCGATGATGGACTGGACGGACTTCGCGGAAAAAGCAAAGTACATTCAGTACTTAAACATGTTTGTTGGAAGTCATGCTGTACCAAATGC
>DATNDF010000472.1 GCA_035607015.1 Candidatus Angelobacter sp.
GTCGGCCTGCGCAAAAAGGACGCCGCTCTGTTCGCGGCCATCAACAAGTCAATCGAAGAACTCGCCGGAGATCACACGTTGGAACGCATTTACCGGAAATACGGCGTCTGGGACGAACGCCAGGAGCATTTGAAGGATTACCAACCCGAAGTCGTGCCGGAGAAAAAAGCAATCTCGACACTGCGTGAGTGGCCGAAGTATCTGCCGCTCCTGCTGCGCGGCGCGGTAACCACGGTGGAACTGTCAATCCTCGGCATGGCCCTCGCAATCGCGGCGGGCCTGGTCGTCGTGCTGCTGCGGCTTTACGGGGTCGCGCCGGTGCGCTGGCTGGCGCAGGCGTACGTCGAGGTCATCCGGGGCACACCGCTGCTCATCCAGCTTTTCCTGATTTACTATGGCCTGCCGGAGATCGGCATTCGCCTGAACGCCTTCTTCGCGGCGATTCTTGGACTGGGGCTGAATTACGCGGCCAGCGAGGCGGAGAATTATCGCGCCGGCATCCAGGCCGTGCCGCAGGGTCAAACCGAAGCCGCACAAGCGCTCGGCATGAGCCGGTGGCAGACGTTGCAACATATCGTGCTGCCGCAGGCGTTCCGGCTGGTGATCCCGCCGATGACCAACGACTTCATCGCCATGTTCAAGGACTCGTCCATCGTTTCCGTGATCACGATGGTGGAGCTGACGAAGGTTTATGGAATGCTGGCGATGTCCACTTACGATTACATCGGTCTGGGTCTGATGACCGCCGGGATTTATTTCGCCCTGAGCTATCCGGCCTCGATTTTTGCAAATCATCTGGAAAGAAAGTTGCGTTATGATCGCCGTTGAAAATCTGGTCAAATCGTACAATTCCAATCGCGTGTTGCACGGCATCGATCACGAGCAGGGACGCGGAGAGGCCGTCGTCCTGATCGGCCCGAGCGGCTGCGGCAAGAGCACTTTTTTGCGCTGCCTCAACCAGCTCGAGACCGCTGATGGCGGTCGCATCACGATTGACGGCCTGACCATCGAGGGCGGACGTCCGCCGCGGACGCGCGAAGAACGCGAGCAGCAGCGTCAGTTGCGGATGCGCGCCGGCATGGTCTTCCAGGCTTTCAACCTGTTCCCGCACCTCACGGTTTTGCAGAACGTCACGCAGGCGCCCGTCGTCGTGAAAGGCATGTCGCAGAACGAAGCCGAAACCCGCGCGCGTGATTTGCTGGCCAAGGTCGGCCTCGAAAGCAAGGCAGACGCCCACCCCGCGCAGCTTTCCGGCGGACAACAGCAACGGGTCGCGATTGCCCGGGCGCTGGCGATGGAACCGCGGGTGATGCTTTTCGACGAGCCGACCAGCGCGCTCGATCCCGAACTGCGCGACGAAGTGTTGCGGGTAATGCGACAACTGGCCGAGGAAGGCATGACCATGATCGTGGTGACGCACGAGATGCAGTTCGCCCGTGACATGGCGGACCGCGTTCTGTTCTTTGACGCGGGCCGCGTGGCGGAATCCGGACCGCCCGACCAACTTTTCTCCAATCCCCGGCACGAACGCACGCGCGAGTTCCTGAGCCGGGTGACAACCCGCTAGAATTCGAGACTCCCCAATACCGCCGGCACATCTGCTGTTCCTCGATCTCAATTCGATTTGACTGTGCTCGGAAGCGGTCCCCCGCTATATCAAGAACAATGAACCACGCCCGAATGCCGGAGACGTTTGCCGATAAACGCTCGCCACGATACGGTTGCGGACAACCTCCAGTTCAACGACAACCCGTTTCCCCTCTCCGACTTCGGCTTCTTTTCTTTTGCTGCTCATTGGCGGCGCTTGTAAACGGCGCGACACCGGTTTCAACCACCGACGTGCCAACGATCGTGGTTACGAACGATCTCGTGTTGACGAAAGAAGCGACCTTGAAAACGCGGCTCGTCGTTCGCTCGAGCCACGTGACGATTGACGGCAACGGCGCGACGCTGCAAGGGCCGGCTTCTGTCGGGGACACGAATGCGCTGGCGCAAGCGGGCACAGGCGTTTTGATCGAGGACTGCGTCAACGTGACGATCCGTAATCTGAAGGCGCGCGGCTTTGCCACCGGGCTGGTTGCGCGCGACAGCCGGGCGCTGCTTATCGAACATTGTGATTTTTCCGACAACTATGACAACCCGAAGCACGGCTGGGGCGAGCTGCCACCCCGCGGCGGCATCCTGTTTGAGCGCGTCCGGCAGAGCGTGCTGCGCGGCAACAAGGCTGGCCGGGTGTGGGACGGCCTTCATCTGGTCGGGTCGGATGAAAATCTGGTTGAAGACAATGATTTTTCTCATTGCTCGAACACGTGCGCGAAGTTGTGGCACGCTTTGCGAAACCGTTTCCTGAACAACAACCTCTCCTATGGCATTCGCATCGACCGCGCCGCCGGGGAAGTTCATGCGCGGGACTCGACTTCCGTGCTGATTGAAAGCGGTTCGGACAACAACTATTGGTTTCGCAACGACATCAGCAACGGAGGCGACGGAATTTTCATCCGCGTGCTCAACGGCTGGGTTTCACGGGGCAATGTGTTCGTGGAGAACGACGCCTCTTATGCAAAC
>DATNDF010000473.1 GCA_035607015.1 Candidatus Angelobacter sp.
GTCCGGTACCGTGGATGTCTCGCACACGACGTTCACCGCCGACGGCCAGTTCAGTCCTGGCAACCCGCTTGGTGCCTTGTTCATCACCGGCAACCTGCCGCAATCCACCAACAGTGTCATCAACATCCAGATTGGAGGAACGAATGCGGGCGTTAATTATGATCAGCTCATTGTGACCGGTACCGTGGCTTTGAACGGGGCGCTCAACATCTCCCTGGTGAACGGGTTCCAGCCCGCTGGAGGCGCCACCTTCGAGGTTATCAAATACGTCTCACACACCGGCTCGTTTGATAACATTTCCGGGCTGGATCTGGGCGGTGGGTTCTATTTGGAGCCAACATTTGGCATCACCAACCTCGTCTTGACCACGATTGATAACAGGCCACGGCCCCAGTTTTCGCCGCCACAACGTCTCCCCGGCGGAGACATTCATATCACGCTCACCGGAGTCGCGGGACAGACCTTCGTTGTGCAAGCCACCACCAATTTCGTCGATTGGGCCCCGGTGCTGACGAACGCCAACTCCGGTGCCGTGTTCGATCTGATCATCACCGATTCCCCGGTTTATCCCTACCGGTTCTATCGAACTTTTCAACCGTAGCGCCCGGGGGTGCGCTGAGGACGTTTCAGATTGCAGCGGCTTCACCGTTGTGCCCGACACGCCGACCCGGAGATTTCTCGGAACGATTTTGCATTCGAAGGGTCAAATCTCACGGAAGCCGGCCGGCGCAGGGATTGACACAAATTTTGACTCGCCAAAGCCTTGCCCCTGCTGCACGTTATCGCGGAGCCATGAGCGAAATTCAGATCATTCAAACCACGCTGGAACGGACGGCGCGACGGCGTCGCTGGCAGCGGGGCTGGCGCTCTCTTTGGCAGGGGCTTTTCATGGGCACTGCGCTCTGGCTGGTGGTCCTCGCGCTTTACAAACTGCTCCCCTTGCCGGAGCAAACGCTGACGATTGCGGCCGGTGTCGCGGCAGTGCTGATGCCCGCCGGTTTTCTCGCCGGTTTCTGGCGGAAGCCGACTCTGGACCAGACCGCTCGCTGGATGGATGAGCGGCAGCATTTTCAGGAACGGTTGAGCACCGCACTCGAAGTGACGCGCGCCGCCGTCGCCGGGAACTGGCGGCACCTGGTGTTGTCCGACGCCGCGGGCCGTTTGCGCGATTTCAATCCGCGCGAGTCGCTTCCCTATCATTTGCCGAAGATCGCCCGCTGGTCGTTCCTCCTGCTGGTGCTGGCGGCGACGCTCGGTTTCATTCCGGAGTATCGCAGCAAGGCGCAGCAACAAAAGAAAAAGGAAGCGGAGATCGTGAAGGAAACGGGCCGGCAACTCACCGAATTGACGCGGCGCACGATGGAGCGGCGTCCGCCGGTGATGGAACCCACCGAGAAGGCGTTGAATTCGGTGAAGGAACTCGGTGACCGGCTGGCACAGGCGCGACTGACCCGCACCGAGGCTCTGCATGATCTGGCAAGTGCGACGGAGAAACTGAAAGATCAGGCAAAAGATCTGGCCAAGGACCCTGCCCTGAGGAAACTGGAGCAGGCGGCGCGCTCGCCGTCGGGCCGCAACACGACCAGCAACGCGGACTTGCAGAAGCAGATTGATTCAATGCAGAAGCAGCTTGGCAATCCGAACGCGACGCCCGACGCGCTCGACAAACTGCAGAGGGAACTCCAGAAAATGCAACAGGCGGCGGCTGGCCTGCCCGGTAACGACGCCGCAGGCCAGCAGCAGAAACAGGAGATGTCGCAGGCGCTCTCCGATCTGGCGAAGAAAGCGCAGGAGTTGGGGCTTCAGTTACCGAGCCTGGACGACGCGATCAAGGCGCTTGAAGGCAGCCAGATTGACCAGTTCCTCAAGGATTTGAAGGTCGCCGAGGTGGATCTCGAAAAAATGCAGGCGATGGCGAAGGCGATGCAGGAACTCCAGAAGCAGATGGCGCAACTCGGCAAAGACCTCGCCGAACAGCTCGACAAGGGCCAGGCCGAGGCCGCCATGCAGACGTTGCAAAAAATGATCGACCAGTTGAAGAAGGGCAATCCGTCGGAAGATCAGTTGCAAAAGCTCCTCGCGGAAGTGGACAAGGCGGTCAAACCCGGCAGCCAGTACGGCAAAGTGGGGGATTTTCTCAAGGAAGCGGCCGGCAGGATGAAGGGCGGCGACAAACCCGGCGCCGCCAAATCGCTCGCCGATGCATCGGACGAATTGAAGCGCCTGCTGGACCAGCTCGGGGACGCGCAATCCATGATGGCGATGATGGACGCGCTGCAAAAAGCGCAGATGTGCGTTGGCAACGGCATGAGCTGGGGGCAGTGCCTGGCGAAGACACCGCGCGCAGGCCCGGGCGGCCGTCCCGGTCGCGGCGTGGGTACATGGTCGGACGACAACGGCTGGCTGTCGTATGCGGAGATGACCGAACGATGGGACAACTCCGGCCTCGAGCGTCCGGATATGGCACCGCGAGGCGAGAGCGACCGCGGCGACGGTGAGCTTTCCGATGCGCTCGTCCCGACGAAAGTCAAAGGCCAGATCAGCCCCGGCGGCCCGATGCCAAGCATCACGTTGAAAGGCGTCAGCATCAAAGGCCAAAGCAGGGTCGGTTACACCGAGGCCGTGGCCGCCGCGCAGAGCGAAGCACAGAGCGCGCTCAGTCAGGAGCAGGTGCCGCGCGCCTATCAGGGCGCCGTGAAGGACTATTTCGACGATCTCAAGGAGTGACCGTAGTCCGAGCCACGGATGAAACACGGATTTAACGCGGCACGGGGAAGAGATTCGTCTGTGCCTGGCCCGGGTTGAATCGCCCGCTTCACATTTTTATGAACACCGAAGAACAAATCCAATCGTTCCGCCAGACCTCCGCCGCGTTGCGCGCGGAGATCGGCAAAGTGATAGTCGGAAACGACGAAATCGTCGAGGGCACGCTCTTCGCCATCTTTGCGGGCGGCCACGTGCTGCTCGAGGGCGTGCCCGGGCTCGGAAAGACGCTGCTTGTCCGCACGCTGAGCGAAGTGCTCGAACTCTCCTTCAACCGCATCCAGTTCACGCCCGACCTGATGCCCGCCGACATTCTAGGGACCAATCTGGTCGTCGAGAATCCCGATGGCCGGCGCGAGTTCCAGTTCCAGCGCGGCCCGATCTTCGCGCATATCATCCTCGCGGACGAAATCAATCGCGCCACGCCGAAGACACAGTCCGCTCTGCTTGAGGCGATGCAGGAAAAGCAGGTCACCGCCGCGGGTGAAATCCGCAAGCTGGCCGAGCCGTTTTTTGTGCTCGCCACGCAAAACCCCATTGACCAGGAGGGGACCTATCCGCTGCCCGAAGCGCAGCTCGACCGCTTCTTTTTCAAATTGCTCGTGGATTACCCAAGCGCCGCCGAACTGACCGAGGTGCTCAATCGCACCACGGAAAATGCAAGGGCACAGGTCAACAAGGTGCTTGATGGCGCCAGTCTGCTGGAGTTGCAAAAACTTGTCCGCGAAGTCCCGGTGGCGACGCACGTTAAGGATTATGCGGTGCGACTCGTGCTCGCCACACATCCCAGGACCGAGACCGCCGCACCCATCGCCAATCAATACCTTCGTTTTGGGAGCAGCCCGCGTGGTGGACAGACGTTGATTCTCGCGGCGAAAGTCCGCGCGCTGACACAGGGCCGGTTCAACGTCAGCTTCGACGACATTCAGGCGGTCGCCGCGGCGGCGCTGCGTCATCGTCTGATCCTGAATTTCGAGGCGGATGCCGAAGGCGTCACGACGGATCACATCATCACGCAAATTCTCCAGGACGTGCCGAAGGATGTGCAGGCGGTGAATGTCTGAACGAATACGGAGACGCGAAGGCGTTTATCTCCGATAAATCGACACTCGTTGCCAATGTTCAACACTTCGGTATCTCCACGCTCTCGCAGGTGAGTCATGCCCTCGCTCCTCACCCCCGAACTTCTGCGTCGTCTCGAGCAGTTTCAACTGCTCGCGCAGCGTCGCGCAAAGAGCAGCGCCAAGGGGGAGCGACGCAGCAAGGCACGCGGGCAATCGGTCGAGTTCGCGGATTATCGCAATTATGTTTCCGGCGACGATTTCCGCTATCTCGATTGGAATCTCTACGGTCGGCTGGACCGGCTCTTCCTGAAACTCTATGAAGAGGAGCGCGAACTGCCGGTCACGGTATTTCTTGATGCCAGCGAGTCAATGACCTTCGGCGAGCCGCGCAAGTTTGACTTCGCGCGGCAGGTCGCGGCCGCGGTTGGCTACGTGGCTTTGTGCGGTTTCGACCGCGTCAGCGTGGTGATCTTTCCCGATGTGACGTCAGAGCCCGCCACCGATGCGGAGCGCAGGGCGCAAAGTTCGGAGCTGGCGGCTCGCGGCGCGTTGCGCGCGGTGCGAGGGCGCAGGTCCGCGCTGGAATTTTTCCAGAACATCAATCAACTCACCGCGCGGGGAGCGACCTCGTTCAATGAAGCGCTGCGCCGCGGGGCGCTGCAGGCACGTCAGGCGGGTGTGGCGGTCGTGCTAAGCGATTTTCTCGATCCGGCGGGCTACGAAGCCGGACTGACCGCGCTCGTCGGTCGCGGCTTTCAGGTGAATGCCGTGCAAATCCTCGCGCCGGACGAATTGAACCCAGCGACCTATGGTGACCTGCGTCTGATTGATTCCGAGACCGGAGCGCAACAGGAGGTCACCTTCGGGAAGTACCGCCTCAACACCTACCGGCAGACGGTGCAAAACTTCTGTCAGCGGCTCCGCGAGTATTGCTCTTCGCGCGGCATGAACTTTTTCATGGCGGCCTCCGACACGCCGCTGGAGGAACTGTTGCTGAAACAACTTCGCGAGGCGGAGGTGTGGGGATGAGATTTCTGGCGCCCGCCGCTTTCTTTTTTGCCGCCGCGATTCCGGTGGTGATCCTGTTCTATCTGCTCAAACGCAAGCGGGTGGTGCGGCTCGTGTCCAGCACGCTGCTCTGGCAGAAATTTCTCGCGGAGACACAGGCGAGCGCGCCATTTCAACGCCTCCGTCACAACTGGCTGCTCATCCTTCAACTGCTGATGCTGGCATTGGCGATTCTGGCGCTGGCGCGGCCCTACTTTTCCGGCCATCTGTCCGGCGGCAATTTGCAGGTCGTCATCCTCGACGCTTCGGCCTCGATGCAGAGCACGGACGAAGCACCGTCGCGTTTCGAAAAAGCGCGGGCCGGGGCGCTCAAGCTGGTGGACGGTCTGCGCGACACCGACCGCATGGTGGTGCTGCTCGCCGGCGCGAACACCGAGGTGAAACAATCCGAGACCAGCGAGAAGTCACTGCTCCGCCGGGCCATTCAGTCGAGCACGGCGACGGATTCACCCACGAGGCTCAACGAGGCGCTGAAAATGGCGGACTCGCTCACGCGCGACAAGACCG
>DATNDF010000474.1 GCA_035607015.1 Candidatus Angelobacter sp.
TTCCTTCGGGGCCCACGCGTAAATCAGGAATCACACCCTCCCTTCATGCTTCCCCGCCCCAATTCCGGTATATTCCTAGTCCTCGGGAGAAAAACGTTTATGCGGCTTCATTCGCTCATACTTGCACTTGCGGTCCTGGCATTCTCTGTCTCATCCGCGGCGCAGAATTCTGTCGGAATCTTCGAAAATCACGCCGACATTGGGACGGTGCTCCATCCCGGATCTGCAGCCTTCAATGCCGCGAACGGCACTTATACATTGCGCGCCAGTGGCGAAAACATGTGGGCCACGCAGGACGCGTTTCAATTTGTGTGGAAGAAGATGTCCGGCGATGTCGAACTGAGCGCCGAGGTGGCATTTCCAAACACTGCCGGGAATCCGCACAAGAAAGCTGCATTGCTCTTTCGCCAGTCACTTGAGCCCGGGTCTGTTTACGCTGATATTGCCATCCACGGTAATGGATTGTTGGCCCTGCAATACCGCGACGAAAATGGCGGCACCACTCATGAGATTAAGTCCAATCTGTCGCCGCGTGACGCCAATGCGGCGCCGACGAGTGCCGAGTTCCATCCGGTGCGTTTGCGCCTTGTCCGTCGCGGAGACTTCCTGTACATGTTCGTCAGCAAGGCAGGCGGCGCGTGGAGTTATGACGGCGAATCGATGCGTGTCCCCATGGAAGGAGACTTCTACGTCGGCCTTGGGTTGTGCGCCCACGACAAAAATGATGTCGAGGAGGCCACTTTTTCGAAGGTGAACGTCCGCAATTTGAGTCCATCGAATGCGAAGCCGGTCCTTTACAGCACGCTTGAGACTGCGCCGGTAACATCTGGAGACCGCCAGGTTGTCTACTACGACGCAAGCCGCTTCGAAGCCCCAAACTGGTCGCGCGATGGCTCGTACGTTCTGTTCAACCGCAACGGTCACCTGGAAAAACTGGCTCTCACCGGTGACACTCCGCAAGTCATCAACACCGGTTCTGAAAACCGCCTGAACAATGATCACGGCATTTCACTTGACGGCACGGAACTCGCGGTCAGCGACAACTCAAAGGAAACTGGATCCGTCGCGCACGATTCGCTGGTTTACGTTTTGCCCATCACTGGAGGCGAACCGCGACAGATCACAAAGACCGGTCCTTCGTATTGGCACGGGTGGTCGCCGGACGGAAAGACGCTCGCGTTTGTAGGCCAGCGCAATGGCGACTTCGACATCTACACGATTCCCGTCACAGGCGGCGAGGAAACGCGCCTGACCACCGCCAAAGGTCTGGATGACGGACCAGAGTATTCGCCGGATGGGAAATACATCTACTTCAACTCAGAGCGCACCGGCCACATGCAGATCTGGCGCATGAATGCCGACGGCAGCAACCAGGAGCAGGTCTTCTCAGACGAATACAACAACTGGTTCCCGCACATTTCTCCCGACGGCAAGTGGATGGTGTTCCTCACCTACGAGCGAGATGTGGCCGGGCACCCGGAAAACAAGAATGTGATGCTCCGGGTGATGTCGCTTGAAGACAAAAAAATCTCTATTCTCGCTCAGCTTTTCGGCGGACAAGGAACGATCAACGTTCCATCATGGTCCCCCGATAGTAAGCAGGTAGCGTTCGTGAGCTATGCGCTGGTCAACCCAGACGATGCTCAACCCGCGAGCAAATAAAAAACAGACTGGAAGGGCGCTGTCACTGTGACTTAGTCACGTTCGCGGCTTGCGGTCCTTTCTGTCCTTGCACGATCTCGAAATCCACCGGATCGCCCTCCTGCAGACTTTTGTAGCCTTCTGCAGTGATGGCGCTGTAGTGGACGAACACGTCCGGTCCATCATCTCTTCCGATGAACCCGTACCCTTTGGCGTTATTGAACCACTTTACTGTGCCTTTCAATCGATCCACGTACTCCCCCTGCCAGTGCTCAAACTCGAACACTGAGCCGATTTTGATTTCATTGTGCGACCCGATGTAGGGGGGCTGTCAAGACGGGAAACACTTTAGCTGGACACCAAAATACTTAAAGCAGGTTACGAACGACTCCGTCGAAGCTGCTGATTTCGCTGTGTATGGAACCACATAATTCCAGCAATGGTTTTGGCGTCCTGAATGGTGTTGTCTAACACCATAGCGACGGCTCGGCTCAGCGAAACCCAATGGATTTCGATCACTTCATCGTCCTCGGGTTGCGCAGCACCGGGTTTGGGACCACGAGCCAGGTAGATGCTCATGGCTTCAGCAACAAAGCCCGGACTCGCCCAAAAGCGGAGCGCCTTCTTC
>DATNDF010000475.1 GCA_035607015.1 Candidatus Angelobacter sp.
AATGAAGACCGCCTTGCGCGGAACGTTGCGGCGGCCGGGCCCGGCGTCTATTCCCCAGGCCGTGTCGCCTTTTCCGTCAATCGCGTATTCGACCGGGCCATAAACACGTTTGTCACCCCCGTTGCGTTTCCGGTTTTCCGATTGAAATTCCGGTTCGAGCGGCCGTTCTGCGTTAGCGAAGTCGGCGGTCGCCCTGACGAATTTGACTTCGACTTTGTTGGTCGGATTCTGCAAATCCGACGCCTCGACTTTGAACTCGCTCAAGGCCGACATTCCCTTGATCGACCGGCCCGGGCCGCCGCACGGCAGGTTTGGATCGGTCAACTGTTCGAGCCGGAACGCGCCGATGAACGGGAGGTTGTTCGTGCCGCGGAAATTCGCCGTCCACGTCGTCGGCGCGTAACTGGCCGCGCGGATCGAGCCGTCGGCGTAATAATAAAACCGCTCGCCGTTTTCACCCGAATTGCGGCACTCGACCGTCACCCATTCCGGCTGGTTGCTTTTCACCGAGTCTTCCCACCGGTTCATCCGTTCCTGCCAGTCGGGCGTCGTGTGGCGCAGGCCGGCTTCGAGGTCGCGCATCTGCCGTGAGAGATTTGCCACCAGCATCTGTTGTTCGGTCGAATAGGCGACGAGCGAGGCCTCGTGGTCGTTGTTCAAAAACGCAAACAGCCGGTAATACTCCTCCTGTGTCAGCGGATCGAATTTGTGGTTGTGGCATTGCGCGCACTGGATCGTCAGGCCGAGCACGCTTTTGCCGATGCAATCCATCCGGTCGAACAATCCTTCCATGCGGAATTGTTCGGGATCCACGCCGCCCTCCTCGTTGAGCATCGAGTTGCGGAGAAAACCGGTGGCGACGAGGTCGTCCTGTTTCGGGTCCGGCAACTGATCCCCGGCGATTTGTTCGATGACGAAACGGTCGTATGGCAGATCGTCGTTGAATGCCTTGATGACCCAGTCGCGATAGGCCCAGATGAAACGCGGCTTGTCCTTCTCGAACCCGTCCGAGTCGGCGTAACGCGCGGCGTCGAGCCAGTGGCGACCCCAGCGCTCGCCATAATGCGGCGAGTTCAGCAGACGCTCGACCTCTTGGTCATAGGCGTCGGGTGATTTGTCGGCGACGAACGCGTCCACTTCGGCAATCGTCGGCGGCAGGCCGATGAGATCGAGGCTGAGGCGGCGCAACAAGGCGACCTTGTCCGCTTCCGGCGAGGGCTTGAGCCCTTCCTTTCCCAGGCGTGCCTGAACAAAATTGTCAACCGGCGTCCGCACCCACTTTTTGTTTTTCATCCCGGGCACTTCCGGCCGGACCGGCGCCTTGAAGGCCCAATGGTCGCGGGGGTCTTTGCGCTGCGCCGTCGCTTCCGGCCAGTCCGCTCCCTGATCAATCCAGGCGCGCAACAAACCGATTTGCTCCGGCGGAATCGGCTCGCGTTTTTTGGGCATCCGCGCGATGTCTTCCTTTAATCCGGCGAGAACGCGTACGATCAGGCTGTCGGCACTTTTCCCGGGCACGAGCAACGCGCCATTGTCGCCGCCTTTGAGGGCCGCGGTTTTCTCATCGAGCCGCAGTCCGGACTGTTGCTTCTTCGGCCCGTGGCATTCATAGCAGTTTTTCTCCAGCAACGGCTGGATGTCCCTGGCGAAATCGACCCGACGGCCGGCCGGCGGCGGCAGTCTGCGCGCATCGGACGTTGCGGCACAAGCGGCCGGTTGAATCCAGAGAGGACCGGTGAAAACAGCCAGCGAGAGCATGACGCGGGACGCACGGCCGGAGAATCTCAAAAAGCTTTGCACAGTGTCCTTTATTTATAGCCGATTCACGCCGTCCGTCTATGGAGAATACTGTCAAACGGCTTGTATTTTCCTGCCATGACCAAAAAGGGGCATGGGAATCACCTTGCTGGCAAACTGGCCTCGTGGCTAACTGGGCGTCGAATGTCGCTGCCCGGGGATTATCACATGCACACGCCCCTCTGCCACCACGCGGTGGGGGAGCCGACCGAATATGCGGCCCGGGCGGTCAAGCTTGGCCTGAAGGAAATCGGTTTCTCGGAGCACAGCCCCATGCCGCGCGACGATTTCGACGACTGGCGCATGTTTCTGCGCGACATGGACGAATACGTGGCGAAAGTGCAACGGGCACGCCGCGATCATCCGCAACTCGTCATCAAGCTGGCGCTGGAAGTGGACTACCTGCCGGGTCACGAGGATTGGATTCGCGAACTCGCCGCGCGTGAATCGTGGGACTATCTGATCGGGGCCGTGCATTATGTCTCCGAGTCATGGGACCTGGACAACCCGAAGAAAATCTCCGAGTGGAAAGACCGTGATCCATTTGAAGTCTGGAGCGCCTATTTCGAGCGGCTCACGATGGCAACCGAGTCCGGTCTGTTTGAAATCATTGCCCACGCCGACCTGTGCAAGAAATTCTGCTTTTATCCGAAACAGGATTGCACACCGCTGTTCACCCGTTTCCTGAAGTCCGCCCGGCGGAAGGGTGTTGCCCTGGAACTCAACACCGCCGGTTTGCGCAAGGATTGCAGGGAGATCTATCCCAGTCCGCAAATCGTGAATCTCGCGGCGCAATCCGGCGTGCCCATCACGTTCGCATCGGACGCGCACGCGCCGGACGAGGTGGGTATGAATTTCACCGAAGCCATCGATCTGGCGCGGGGCGCGGGCTACACGCATTGGTGCCGGTTCACCCGGCGCCAGCGTCAGGAGGTCAAGATCTGACCGCAGGGAATATGGCGTTGACCAGTTTTTCGTTTCCCACCACCACCTTGTTTGGCGCGGGCGCGCTTGCGGCCTTGCCCGGGCGACTGACTGCTTTGGGGATTCAGCGCCCGCTGGTTGTCACCGACTCCGGGCTCCTCGGCACCCAGGCCTTTGAACGACTTCAGCAAACGCTCGGAGAAAAAGAGCGTTCCAGAAGCTGGTTTCTCCACCACGGCGTTCATCCAAACCCGGTCGAGCGGGACGTCGTTGAGGCAGCGGAAGCGTTTCGCGCGAATGACTGCGACGGGATTATCGCCATCGGCGGCGGCAGCCCGTTGGATGCGGGCAAGGCCGCGCGGCTGCTGGCCAAACGCCCCGGCTTTGAACTGGCGCGGTTCTATGACGAACCCGACTGGTCCGCGCTCGCTCCGTTTGTCGCCATCCCGACAACTGCCGGCACCGGCAGCGAAGTTGGGCGAAGTTCCGTCATCACGTTGGACGCGACAAAACGCAAGGCGGTCATCTTTCATCCCGAACTGTTGGCGAAACTGGTGATTCTCGATCCGGAGCTGACCGTTGGGTTGCCACCCAAACTTACGGCCGCGACCGGCGCTGACGCGCTCACCCATTGCATCGAGTCTTACACCTGCCCGGCTTTCCACCCGATGTGCGACGGCATTGCTCTGGAAGGCGTCCGGCTCATTGTGGACGCCCTGCCGCGCGCTTACAAAAACAGCGGCGACCTCGACGCCCGCGGCCGGATGCTGGTTGCCGCGGCGATGGGCGCGGTCGCGTTTCAAAAGGACCTGGGCGTCGTTCATTCCATGGCCCACCCGCTCTCGACCATCTGCGGGATGCACCACGGCCTTGCGAACGCGCTCTGTCTCGTTGCCGGGATGAAATTCTGCGCGGCTCGCAGCCCCGGCCTTTACCGGCGCGTTGGCATCGCCTGCGGCCTCGACGTGATGAAGAAGTCAAACAGCGAAGCCGACCAGCACACCATCGGATTCATCACGGATTTTTTGGCCGGTATCGGTCTCGACAAAAAACTCGGCGCACATGGAGTGAAACCGGAGCACCTTGACGCGCTGGTCGTCCAGGCTGTCGAAGATCCGTGCCACAAGACGAATGCCGTGCCGGTCGCCATGGAGGATTTTCGGAAGCTCTACCTTGAAGTTCTATGACACTTCCCGCGCAGCTTTTTGTTGATGGCGTCCGCCGCGATTCCTCTTCGGGAAACCGGGCCGCGCTGATCAACCCGGCAACTGAAGAAGCTCTGGTCGAGGTTGCCGCCGCAGACGTTGCCGACGCAAACGCCGCCGTCGAATCCGCGCAACGCGCCTGGGAATCCGGCTGGCGCGACCTTGCCCCCGGCAAACGCGAAGCCGTCCTCCACGCCGTCGCGCGCAAACTGCGCGAGCATCTTGAAGAGATCGCGCAATTGGAAAGGCTGAACATCGGCAAACCCATCGGCGACGCGCGCGATGAAGCGGGCCTGGGCGCGCGGGTGTTCGAGTATTACGCCGGCGCAGTAACCAAATTCTGCGGCCAGACGATTCCCGTCGGGCGGGGCGGATTCGACTTCACGCTGCGACAACCGATGGGTGTCGTTGCCGCGATTGTTCCGTGGAACTTTCCGTTTCCCATTGCGTGCTGGAAGGCCGCGCCCGCGCTGGCCGCCGGCAACTGCGTCGTCCTCAAGCCGGCGTCGCTCTCCCCGCTCACGGCGCTCAAGCTCGGCGAACTGGCCCATGCCGCCGGCCTGCCTCCGGGTGTGTTGCAGGTCCTGCCCGGCGGCGGCTCTACAATCGGCGACGCGCTCGTCACCCATCCGCTCGTGCGCAAGGTCTCGTTCACCGGTTCGACCGAGATCGGTCGGCGCATCATGGAGCTCGCGTCGCGTGATCTGAAACGCATCTCGCTCGAACTCGGCGGCAAGTCACCCAACATTGTGTTTGCTGATGCCGACTGGCAACGCGCGGCCGAGACCTCACCCATGAGCGTCTTCGCCAACACCGGCCAGGACTGCTGCGCGCGCAGTCGAATGTTCGTCGAACGAAGCATCTATGAACCGTTCGTCGAGAAGTTCGTTGCCGCGACGAAGAAGCTCGTTGTTGGCGATCCGGCCAAAGCGGAAACGCAGCTCGGTCCGCTTGTTTCCGCCGGCCAACGCGGCAGCGTGGAAGGATTTCTCGCCGATGCCCGCAAGCGCGGAAGCAAATTCGCCTTTGGCGGCAATCGTCCTCAATCGAAGGGTTATTTCCTCGAACCGACCGTGCTGCTCGACGTGGAAAAGGAGGATCGTTGCTGGCGCGAAGAAATTTTCGGGCCGGTCGTCTGCATCACGCCGTTTGACGACGAGGCGCAAATGATCCGGGATGTGAACGCGTCGCCCTATGGTCTGAGCGGCTCGCTTTGGACGAATGATCTGCGCCGGGCGATTCGCGTTGCCAAAGCCGTCGAGAGCGGCGTGATGAGCATCAACTCGCATTCCAGCGTTCACACCGAGGCGCCGTTCGGCGGATTCAAGCAAAGCGGCATTGGCCGCGACCTCGGCATGGCGGCGATGGAAGGATACACGGAGTTGAAGAACGTTTACGTCGCGGAATGATTTCCCATGAATCTTACCCAGCTTAAATCCCAGGTTAAGTCCGGTGCCATCGACACCGTCATCGTCGCCTTTCCCGATCCGTTTGGCCGATTGGTTGGCAAGCGTTTCACCGCGGCGCATTTTCTCGACTCGGTCGTGAAGCACGGGACGCACGGGTGCAATTATCTGCTCACGGTGAATCTGGAAATGGATCCGCTCGACGGCTTCAGGGTCGCGAACTGGGACGCGGGTTTCGGCGATTTCGCGTTTCGTCCCGACCCGGCCACGCTGCGCGTGTTGCCATGGCAGACCGCCACCGCTCTCGTGCTTTGCGATTACGTCCGCGACGACGGTTCGTTGGTTGCTGAAGCGCCGCGGTCGGTGTTGCGCCGCCAACTGGATTTACTCAAGAGGCAGGGATTTTCCTCCTTTTGTGCGAGCGAGCTGGAGTTTTATCTGTTCAACCAGACCTATCACTCCGCCTTTTCCAGTGGTTATCGTGAACTTCAGCCTTCCAGCGATTATCGAATCGACTATCACATCATGCAGCCGACGCGTGATGAGACGTTGATGCGCGCGATTCGCAACCACATGACATCAGCGGGCGTGCCGGTGGAGAGCAGCAAGGGCGAATGGAGCCGCGGCCAGCACGAAATCAACTTCACCTATGCGGAGCCGCTTGAGATGGCAGACCGACACACGATTTTCAAGCAAGGGGTGAAGGAGATGTCGGAGCAGCACGGCAAATGTGTGACGTTCATGGCGAAGTATGCGCCCGGCGAAGCCGGCAACTCGTGTCACATACACATCAGTTTGTGGAAGGCCGGGGAAAACCTATTTCCGGACGCGAAGAATCGCGGTTCAAAATTGTTCCGGCAATTCCTCGGCGGATTGATGAAGTATTCGCCGGAGCTGTGCCTTTTCTTTGGCCCGACGATCAACAGCTACAAACGCTATCAGCCGGGCAGTTGGGCGCCGACGCGCATGGCGTGGGCGACGGACAATCGCACCACCGGATTTCGGATTGTCGGCCATGGAAACGGCTTTCGCATTGAAAACCGAATGCCCGGCGCGGATGCAAACCCGTACCTGGCGTTCGCCGCGATGCTGGCCGCCGGCATGGCCGGTGTGAAGGAAGGCCTCGATTGCGGGAAGGAATACGCGGGCAACGCCTATACCGATCCGAAGCTCGACCGGCTTCCCGCCAGCCTGCGCGATGCAACGGACCTGTTTGACAAATCCAAACTCGCCCGAGCCGCGTTTGGCGATGCGGTCGTAGAATTTTACATTCATCACTCGCGCATTGAGCAACAGGCGTTCGGGGATGCAGTCACCGATTGGGAGAAACAACGTTACTTCGAGAGAATTTGAAATCGAGGGGCGGACAACTTCCGATCAGATCAGGATTCGTTTTCGCTCCGGATCGTAGGGCGGTCGAAGGTGTGCTGTGGCTGCGACGCGCGTGCCATTGACGTTGATTTCATAACGCCCGGACTTGATAAAAGCGGTATTTACGCCATCAGGGTTGTTCACATAACCCATTGCCACGCCTCCACCGAGGGTATGTCCATAAGAACCGGAGGTCGTGTAGCCGACCGGCCTTCCGTCCCGATAAATCAGCTCACTGCCCCACAGGACAGGTTCGCGATCCTGCAAAACAAAAATGACCAGCTGTCGTTTTGGTCCGGCTTGTTTTTGCTTCAACAGAGCGTCGCGGCCGATGAATTCCTTGTTCCAGTCGATCGCGAAGGCAAGCCCGGCCTCCAGCGGTGTGTCGTCCGGCGAAAGTTCCGCGCCCCAGGCGCGGTACCCTTTTTCCAGGCGCAGTGAGTTAATGGCGTAATGACCGGCGTTGGCAGCGCCAAGATCATTGCCCGCCTCCATCAACGCGTCGTAAACCAGCGCGAGCTGTTCGATGGGGACGTGCAGTTCCCAGCCGAGCTCGCCGACGTAAGTGATGCGCGCGGCGCGGACGGTCGCCCGGCCGACACTGATTTGCCGCGCAGTCGCGAACGGGAAAGCGGCGGTTGATACGTCCTCGTCCGTCACGCGACTGAGAAGCGTGCGCGAATCCGGTCCCATCACACCAAGCACACCGAAACTGTTCGTGACATCACAGACCGTAACGTGCTCGCCGGCCCGGATGTGCCGGCGAATCCAATCGACGTCCCGCACCGGCTGCGCCGTGCCGGTAACGAGGTAAAACTCTTCGGCGGCGATTCGGACGACCGTTAGATCGCTTTCAAATCCG
>DATNDF010000476.1 GCA_035607015.1 Candidatus Angelobacter sp.
GTGAGTGGACGCAAACTCCTGTGATTATTCTGACCGTGCAGGACGCGGAGGCGGACAAGGTCGCCGCTCTCGACAACGGTGCCGACGATTATGTGACAAAACCGTTCAACACGGGCGAATTGCTGGCGCGATTGCGTGCCGCGTTGCGGCACGCGGACAAGACCGGGCGCGAAGCTCCGGTTTTTCAGTCGGGTGACCTCGTGGTGGATCTTGTCGCGCGCCAGGTGACGCGCAAAGGCCAGCCGGTTAAACTGACGGCGACTGAATACAGCCTGCTGCACCTGTTCATCCGCCATGCTGGCAAAGTGCTCACGCATCGGCAAATTCTTCGCCAGATTTGGGGACAAGGCAATGAGGAGCAGACGCATTATTTGCGCGTTTATATGGCGCACTTGCGGGAGAAACTCGAAGCCAACCCGGCGCGGCCCGTACTGTTCATTACCGAACCGGGAGTCGGGTACCGGCTGCGCGCGTTATCCGGGACATGATGGACGGGAATGCCAGGCTCGCCACTTGGGTCTGGCGCTTGCTCTTGCCGCGACCTTCGATAAACCAAACGGATCGCATTGCGCGCCAGGCAGATTGCGAGCGAGTGATTGACAATCGGGGAATTTGTGCGATTTGCAGAATCGATTGAAGTAGTTGCAGCCTAAATTGGCCTGCCTTCCTGCAGGCCAATGCGGGGGACCCAAAATCCTCAAGCAATTGAGGACGGGGCGCAGGAGTTCCGGCAACGGAATTCCAGGCCACTTTCAAGGCCCAGCCCGTCAGCTAACCTCGTCGGCAATTGGAAGGGCGATCCTCTAGGGCCGCAGGTCGCGGCACCATCTGGTCTCCCAAACTCAGAACCGCGTTGCCACTCGCGCGGCGCAGGCCGCCGGAAGTGCGCAACCACATCGGAGATCGATATGAATACAATGGTCATGTTGGGAGTGCTCTCACCTGTCGTCAGTTTGTTCGTCGTCACCATTCTCGTGGTGATGTTCATCGGGCCGTTCGTGCTCGGCGCGGTGCTGATTCAGGAACGGCAAGTGGGTATCGTCGTAAAGCGGTTTGGAACTCGCGCGCTGCCGCCCGGACGTTTGGTTGCGCTGGACGGCGAAGCCGGGTATCAAGCCGACACCCTCGCCCCGGGACTCCATTTCGGCTACTGGCGCTGGCAATATCGCATCACCAAAGAGCCTGTGACAATCGTGCCCCAGGGCGAAATTGCGCTGGTGCTCGCCGCGGATGGCGCGGCAATTCCGCCGGAGCGCATCCTCGGGAAGGTGGTTGACTGCGACAACTTCCAGGATGCCCGGAAGTTTCTGCTCAACGCTGGCGAGAAGGGTCGTCAGCTTGGCATCCTGACGGCTGGAACCTACCGCATCAACGCGGCGTTGTTCACTGTGATTACGTCGGCGACCGCGGCGGAACACGGAATGTTCCCAGAACAACTGCGGCTCCACCGTGTTGAACCGGACATGGTCGGCATCGTCACGACTCTTGACGGCCGGCCCATTGAGGCTGGCGAGATCGCCGGACCGGTCATTCCGGGCCATGACAATTTCCAGAACGCGCAGGCGTTTCTCGACGGCGGCGGGCGGCGCGGTTTGCAGGAGCAAATCCTGTTGTCCGGCACGTGGAATTTGAACCCCTGGTTTGCGCAGGTCGAACAGGTTCCCATGGTGCAGATTCCGATCGGCTATGTCGGCGTCGTCATATCGTTCGTCGGCAAGGCGCACGAAGACGTCAGCGGTGTGGAATTCAAGCATGGCGACCTGGTCAATGTCGGCCACAAAGGCGTCTGGGTGTCGCCGCTTTATCCGGGCAAACACCCAATCAATACCCGCGTGATGAAAGTCGAATTGGTGCCGACGACGAACATAGTTCTTAACTGGGCGAGCCGCACCGAGTCGCACAACTACGATGCCAAGCTGTCGTCCATCACGGTGCGTTCGCGGGACGGCTTCGCGTTCAACCTCGACGTCGCGCAAATCATCCACGTCGGCGCGCTCGATGCGCCGAAGGTGATTTCACGGGTCGGTTCGATGCAGAACCTCGTGGATCATGTTCTGCAGCCGATTGTCGGAAACTACTTCCGCAATTCGGCGCAGGACTACACGGTGCTTGATTTCCTGGGCGCGCGCAGTCAGCGCCAGGTCGAAGCCGCCGAGCACATCCGGGCGGCGATCGGCGCCTACGACGTGCAGGCGATCGACACGCTTATCGGCGACATCAATCCGCCCGCGACGTTGATGGAAACACAGACGGACCGGAAGATCGCCGAAGAACAACGAAAGACCTACGAAGTGCAGGAAGCCGCGCAGAAGCAGCGCCAACAACTCGTGCGTCAGACTTCGCTGGCCAACATCCAGCAAGAGGTGGTTGGCGCCGAACAGGGCGTGAATATTGCCGAGCTGCGGGCGAATGCAAACGTGAAGCAGGCCACCGGCGATGCCGAGTCCATGAGGCTCCGTGCCATCGGTGAAGCGGAAGCAATCCGCGCCACCGGCCGCGCCAAGGCCGAAGCGTATCGCGTCGGCGTCGAATCGCTCGGCGCTCAGGGCTACACTGTCATGCAGCTCATGCAGATCGTCGGTGAACGCAACGTGCGCATTGTGCCCGATGTGGCGGTGAGCGCCGCCAATCAGAGCACCGGACTGGTGGATGGTCTGCTGGGAATGATGCTGCGCGAACACTCTGCGCACCCGGGCCCG
>DATNDF010000477.1 GCA_035607015.1 Candidatus Angelobacter sp.
GAGAGAAAAAACCCTGGCGACTCTGCGCGCCTCTTTGCAAAACTGCGTTCGGGCCGGCCACGAGTCTGTTCAAGGCGGGGGGGCGGGCGACTTGATGAGTATCTGAAACTCGAGGCGAAACGTCAGTTTTTCCGATGCTGATGAAGCAGAGTAGCCAGGTGCGACGGCCTGCAGACTCAGGTTTTTCACGCGGACGAATGGGGAGCTGTTTTCCAAATCGGCCACAAACGAGCCGAAATCCGCGTAGTAGGCGGTACCCGAAATCGAATAGCTGGCTGCTTTGTAGGCGACTCGCGGGGGAACGTTGAACTCGGCGATCTGGGGCGGGCCGAAATCGGTGATTGCGATATCGTGGCGGCCCTCGACGTCCCGAAGGAAATTGATCACCCAGCGATAAAGGTCGCCATCGGCCATATTTTTTTCGAGGTCGCCAAGCTCGCGCCTGCCGGATTCGGCTTCCTGTCGGAACTGCTGCTCCTTGGCAATGCCCGCCTTGACCAGGTTCAATTGTGACCGGGCGTTGGCGATCTTGTCGGACTGATCAGCCAGTTGCGCCTGCAAGGCGCCGATCAAGCTGAACCAGAGCAGCGCAGCCACGGCCAGCGTTCCGATGGCTGTAAGGATGATCTGATTGCGCTGTTCTGTGCTCAGCTTATTCATCTTTGAAAACACGGTCCGAAAAAATACATTCGATGGTGAACAGTTGAAAAGCGCGGTTTGGATCGGCAGGATCGACCTGTCGTGGTTGGAGGTCCCTCAACAGTACCGGGTCGGTGCGGCGAAGGTTTTGCTTGAAGTGCGGGTGGCTGGCGATGGTTTCGACAAGCTTGTCGATGGCTTTGGAATCAGCGTAGTTTTTCCCCTGAATCACAAGCAAGGTTTTCTCCGTCGCGCTGGCGGGTTTTCCGGGCGTTAGTGTGACTCCATTTTCGACAACCGCCTTGACGCCAGGATCATTGACCATCGTTTGCTCAATCCGAAGATTGTGGAACTGGATGTTCGGTACGGTTGTGAATTGGAGCGCACTCAAGGTAGGAGCGAAAAAAAATCGTCTGGCCGCCTGCCGCTTCAGCGCGCTCAGAGATCGCATTGTGTCGCCGGAGAGTTTTGCGGCGGCAATCGCCTGGCCGGAATTCATTTGCAAGGCCTGTTGTTCGGCTCCCAGACGTGCCAGTTCGGCGGTTCCGCGCTGCAACCTTAGGCCCAGGACGGCGGCCCACATCATAATCAGGATCAACACCGCGGCCGCGGCCCAACGCGCGCGCCGCACCGGGTCGCGGCGGCGCATCTCGGCAGCTTCCTGTGCTTCCGCGAGCAGGTTGATTTTGATCGGATCAGATTGCAGGCTGCCGAGTCCCAATCCGATGGCGACTGCCAACTGCGGACCTTCATATTCCACCTCATTCTTTTGCCGTGCTGGCAGCTCCAACCCACGGCATTTCGCCGGGGTCCAGGCCTCGCACGGGATTTCCAAAGCTGTTTCCAAGCCCTGTAGAATGAACTGGGAGCGAGCCGCGCCACCTGACACCACGATTTCAGTCACCTTCGCGTCCGATTGCGTTTCAAAAAAATCGATGGAAGCCGTCAATTCCCGGGTGAGCACGGAAATCAGCCCCTGTACTCTCGTTTGAAACTCGTCCATTTTACCCGCGGCCAGATCAGCCGCGCCTGTCTTGCCAAAAAAATCGGCCAGCTTGCCGGCCCCGACATTCACCGTGCGAGTAAGGGAGAACTCCCCATTCATCAGAATGGCGATGGTCGAGTTGTTCGATCCGATGTCCAAGGCTGCGACCACTTCAGCGTGGGAATCTGCCGGCAATGCGCGAACGGCGTTCACCACGCCGAGCTGGTTCAGAGTGATTTCCTCGACGATGAAGCCGGCGTCACTTGCGGCTTCCTGAAGATTCTCGACAAGCCGGCGTTTAGCCCCGCCCACCAGCACTTTGGTCTTCCGTTTCATTCGGGCGGTGTTTGCATTACCCGGATCGCTCGCGGGCATTTTCATGTGGCAGTCAAAAAGAAAATCGGGGAGGTCCTGCTGAAGGTAGGTCTTCGGACTGAGTTTGACCATTTTGCGAAGATCCGAGGCGTTGGTCGCCGGAAGCTCGGCGTGGCACAACAGTGTCTCCGATGCGCCGATGGCGATCACGAGATTCTTGACCGGCGCGTCAAGCGCGGCGGATACGCTCTTCAAATGGTCGGTCAGCAGTTCCTGCGAGGGTATCTTTTCGTAAATCGGCGTTTCGACGAAGACATATTTCGCGAGACTGAATCCGGAGGCAGTGCGCTTGAGATAGACAGCCTTGGTGATCTGATAGCCGAAATCGATGGCCACAATCTCATTCCGCTTACGCAATACTTTTGAGAAGGGCACCATAGCAATGTCAGTCCTTATACCGCCGGGCGAGCCGATTGCAAGCCATCGAATTCCAACGCGTGCTCGGTGCGGACGGTATCATTTGTCGGGGAACGGCTCGACATGGAATGATGTCATCACCGCACCGAAAGTGAGCCGGTAATCTGGCAGCTTGTCAGCAAGGGTGGTCAGTTCGAATTCGATAGTACCCGCGTCGAACGAAACGAAGGCCATCCGGCCGGCGGCACGCGTATTCGTCTGGACCGTCCGTTCGAAATCGAAGGCGATACCCTTCTCCGCGCTGGTGTAGCACGTGAATTGATTGGTAATCCGGGCGCCCGGGTATCGTTCCAAAACCACCTCGCGTAATTTGTTCGGGTCCAGCGATGGGCGTCCCTTTTCCTCCGCCAAGGTGATCCGCAGCGTGATGCCGGCATTCAAGTTTTGCGGAATCAGCTGGATTGTTTTGCCGGATGCGTCGGGTTTCACACTCCACCCCGGAGGTGGAATAAATGAAAGCCTTCTACGCTCTCCCGTGAGAGAATAGTTCGTGACGAGACCAACTTCGGCTATGTACGTGGTCTCACTGGACAATCGCAACCCGGCCGCTGACGAGTGCGCGACCAGGCAAAGAACGGTGGCCAGTCCCCAACGACGGATGGTAAAGACGAGGGGCTTCACAGGGTCGAGTTTGCCTGAGTGATGCCCCATTGCGAGCGGATGAGAGTGCGCGATTCCGGCGTTCCGGGTGGTAGTTTTGTGTAGTCTTTGAAATTAACATCGAATCCGTACGCTCTGATGGGTATGCCGAACACCTGATTGTTTGGCACCAGGCCCCACGGGGCGGTGGCAATCTGGCTGGGGAAGAGAACGACGATTGAGCCGTTGAATGTCAGGGTTTGTGAACTCCAATCCTCGAGGAGGCGGAAAAAGTTTTCCACTCCGCCGCTATAATAGCCCCCGCCACTCGGCACAATGCCCGCGATGACCGCACTGTTCACGGTTATGCTCGTGGCGGCGCGAGAGCCCAGACTGGAAGCGCTATTGGTGTCGTCCCAGTTGTCGGATAACAGAGTTATCGCGTCCGCGACGACCGAGGCGGGAAGCGAGGCGGAGGTATTGGTTGTTCCCAAATAGGCATCGGGCACATTGTAGTTTCCTTCAATATAGAGTGGATTGGGTGTTGCGATGGTCAACCCGTACGGCGGAAGCGCCTGTCCGAATACAATTCTGACTCCTGATTCTGTGTTGGCCGGCTGGGTCCGGAAATCACCTACGTATATCATTGTTATGTCCCGTCCGAGCGCGGACTTCAGATAACTGTATTTTTGTAGCAACTGATTAATGTCAATTTCAGTGGTTTGAACAGAGGCGTTCTCGCGTTTGTTAAAAAAAGTGACATTCGTTCCCACGACGCCGTCCGTGGAATTCGTGGTGGCTGGTCTTCCCCCGGCCCCCCTTCCACGTTTCTTTGTCTTGCTCACCGCCACGGTGTTGGAGTCGCAAATATTCGTCCAGGGGATGGTGATCGCAAAATTATTATAAGAACCGCTTTTCGCCACGGCCGTGGTATTCGAAACGAGTATGATCAGATCCGCTTTGTTGTAATAGCGTTGTTGTCCCAGCAATGAACTCGGGGACTCGGAACCGGGCGGAACCTCCACGAGCGCATGCAGCAGTGACGGGCTGTTATTCGTGCCCAGTGGCAAATTCAGTGAATTCGCATTCCAGTCATGTTCTCCCTGGAAAACTATTGTCCCCGGGGTGCGGATGAGCGGGTCGTTCGGACTTGCAGTGGGCAGAATCTTTTGAGCGGCCGTGACGTGGTCGAGAAAAGTCACGGTACGCATGGCGGGTTGACAATAAATCGTTCCGTTGCAGTGAACGCGCCCGTTGAAAGCCATGTTCCCGGAGCCGGGGCAGATTTCCATATCAAGCGCGTAAAACACGGCAAATTCAAACAACGGAATTGAGGCGATCTGAATCTCCTGCCGGACGGCTGAGGTCATGGCATATCGGGAGACAGTATTGCGGGCGTTGGAAACGATCCGATAGTCGCTGGCGTAGCCCTTGAATCCCGTATACTTCCATTTCAGGTCCGTATATTGCCAGCTGGTCAGCTTGCTCACATACGTCGCGTTTTGAATTCCGGATGGATCGTTGAATTGATAGTTTCCCCACTCGCCGACCTCCGACTGCGTCGGAACGTTGGCGTGGTAGCTGGACAAATTGGCATCGACTCCACCCGCGCCAAGTCGTTGGAAATCCGCGGCCACGGCGGCGACCACTTTTTCCGTCGCGGCCTCCGACGCGGCGACGGAATCGTAGTACTCGTTGTATCGTTGCGTGAGATTCCCGTTCGTCGTAGTCCACAGCAACAAACCGCTCAGCAGCAAAAAAAGAATCCCCGTGAAAACCAGGACGAGCGCCAACGAAAAACCACCTGGCCGCCACATGTTCAACCGGATGTTCATTTCAGCGGGGCCGGCGCGTAACGCGTGCGTTCAACACGTAGCTTTTGAAATAATTACCGGGGCCTACCGTCATGTTAGTGCCTCCGACCTGGGAGTATTGCAGAGTCACGCCGATCGTCATGTTGTTTTGGTTGTTCGTCAGAATATTCCCCTGCGCGTCCTCGCCGGTGAACACCGCAATGTTGGTAATGCCGCCGGCCACAATGATACTGTTGGTGGCACCGCTTGCCGTTCGGTTCAACGACTGCTTTACCGGATCCGCGTAGTACCGTACAAAAACATTTGTGTCGGTGCCGGGGTATAGTTGGATTGCGTTTCCTTGTTTCGGGGCGCCATCCGCAACCCGGGTGAACGAAATCAGGTCCCCGGTGCCGATGCGGACCAGCTTGGCCGAAGTGATTTCCGCGACCAACATGCTCACGGTCTGGCGGGCTCCAACGCTCGCGCTCATTTTTGGCTGGGTGATTTGCATCATCCGGATTCCGAAAATGTTTGCGGTCAGCACGGACCCGATGACCATGAGAAAGATAACGGACGCAATCATCACCTCCACCAGTGTGAAGGCCGCTCGCTCCTTGCGACGGGCAGACGAACGGTTCGGGCTGGGTTTCGGACTGATTTTCATTGGTCGGGTGCGCGATAAGTGATCACGCTGTTTGTAAATGGTCCGCGCGACAATAGCGACCAGATACAGTCCACTCGCACCGTTTTCAAAGGTGGGTTTGCAGAGACAAGTGTAATTGACGTCCGGTTCGTCGCGAAAACCGCGTTTGTGTTGCTGAGCGGGATGTTTAGAGGGGCGACGACGTTCGGAAAATTGCCTG
>DATNDF010000478.1 GCA_035607015.1 Candidatus Angelobacter sp.
GCACGGCAAGCGGCGTCGGGCTCGCGGTATCAATGAACGCGTTGTCCAGGAGGATTGCGCTGTCGCTCCGGCCCAGTTTGCTCAGGGGCTGGTCGGTGTTGGTCAACCGAAAGGGAAAACGGCCTTGCGGACCCGCTGCCGGTTTGGGCGCCGACGCGGCCATCGCATTGGTGGTCGTGGTGGCGGCGGGACCTCCACCCGGACCGGCGTTTGTGGTTGAAGCAGCGGGCCGTTGAACTTTCGCGCCTTGCGCCGTGCCGGATTGTTGCATCTCCCTGCCCGCACCCCTGGCTTCCCGCTTCGCGCCGCCCTTCCCGCTCCCGAACCAGAACCAAAGCGCCGCCACGAGGCAGAACGCGCCCAGCCAATACCACATTCCCTTCTTCAAAGACATAAAATCAATCGACCGGCAATATGTTGAAGCTCTCCACGATGGCTTTGTAACTTGGTGCGTTTGTCGATTGGTTTGGCTGTCGGATGTCCTGAATGCGCACGCCGGTCTTGGTCACAACCTCGGCGGTCACCTGGTAGTTTGTGCAAAGTCCCCGATAAGGCCCGGGCGCCTTGACGACGGAGTTCTCCGCCGGTCGCAGCGACTGGCCGAACGCATAAATCACGACGTACGGCTCGTCCTCCTTGAGCAGCGACAGGATCTGCTGCGGGATGCGCTCGTAAACCTCGTCGCGAATTCCATAGTTCCGTTGGTTTCCCGAAAAATTCAAATACGGCGAGTTGGTGGTCAGGGCCGGCGAAGCAAACACACTGCCCAGGTTTGGAAACACCTGGTTGGGCATCTGCAACCGCGTCGCGTTGATGTTCGAAACGATGTAGGCCATCTGCACCGAAGCCGGTTGAATGGTGACCGCTGCGTAGGCCGGAACCGCGCCCTTCTGCGGGCTTGCCGTCGTGTTCGTCAGCGCCGTGACTCCGCTCAACACCGCGGACCAGGCAGCGGTATTCGTCTGGTTGACAGACAGCAATCCGCGCGCCGCATTGTCGTTGATAGCCGTGGTAAACAATTGCACCAACGGCCAGTCGTTGGTCGGATGTCCGGCCACCGCGCCGGCCCATGTTTGCCACCGCGGCTGCGGTTCGACTCCGGATTTGAGATAGACCGTTTGCCAGGGTGTGCCGCGATGCACCCGCCCCAGCCAGCCGAGGTTCGGAAATTTGTTGGTCGGAAAATCCCAATCATCGGATTTCATGATCATCGGGTCCTTGATCGTGAGGCCGAAAGGCGGGGGCGTGCTTTCCGACGCGGGCGCGCTGCTGTTCGGAGGACCGCCCCACGGACTGTAACGCTTGTTGAGCTGGCCGATGTTGTTGGTCATCGTTTCTCTGGACAACAAAGGCTGAATATTGTTTGTGTCCGCATAGACCGGATCGTACAGGTCATCCAGCGTGTAATGCACGAGGGGATCGTTGACCTGCCACGAGAGTTGTTGATCCAGTTTGCGTGTCGGCGTAAACGGAACCTGCATGACGCGGCCCGAAGGAACGTTGGTATCGCCCGGATAAAACATCGGCCTCAATCCGAGGAATTTCCGGAAGGCATCGATCGCCTTCTCCCTCTGGGCCCCGTCTATCGGATTCTTACTGTAGTCGTTCCAGTCACGGTCGGATAACGCGTTGGTAAGGGAAACGAAAAGTTGATTGGTGATTCCCCAGGTCGCATTGGCCGGCGCCGTGGCGCGATTGATCGCGCCGCTGGCGATCCGGTTCGTCAGCCAGAATCTGCCGGCGGGATCGAAGCCTCCGTTGCCGGCGAACGCATTCGTTGCCCCGGCAAGGGCGCGCGTGATGTCCATCCCGCCATGCATGTTGTCCAGATTCACAAAATCGACCACATGGAGGCCATTGGTCACGTCTCTCGCAAGCAGTGCAAAAACGACGCGATTGGTGACGTACAACTTCCAGTTGGGGACCGGGAATCCCACGGAACCGTCAAATGATACGACGGTATTGATCGGTTCCAGATGGGGTGTTGGCCGGAAATGAAACTCTCGATCGGGAACGAAAAACTCCACGTGCTTGAGTGGAATCTGGAATTGATTGCCGCTCCAGGTATTTGCTAGGTAATTCGTGATCGCAACATTCGTGATCGCAATGCTGTTCAAGTTGGTGGGAGCGAGCACGGTAAAAGGATTTTCATTGCTCAGGACCAACGACACGCGGTTGGTCAGAATCATGTCCATGGCGAACGGGCAGGCCTGGGTGTAGGAGTTCCACGCCTCCAGTGCCATCAGATTGGAAACGCCGATTTCGTAAGCCTGCTGGAACAGCACATTGTTTCCACTGTCCTTGAACGCCTGCATTCGGCGCGTCACCTGCACGGAAGATTCGAGCAGAAACTCATTGAAGTTGGGCAGGCCCTTTCTCACGCCGATCACCCAGGGAACCCCGAAAGCATTGACACGCGGGTTGCTCCGAACAGTGTTGATAAGGCCAGTTGACGCATTTGTCGGCACATTCAAATCCACCCACGGCTGCGCCAGCGCAAAGGCGGCATTGTTCGTCACTTCCTCATAACCGCCGATGAAGATGCTCGTGCCGTCCGTCCGAAACAACGGCCGGAACACCGAGGGCGCGTACACGGTGTTGGTCGCCGTCGCGACGAGCGGGAAGCGGTTCGTCGTCGAGTCATAAATGTTGGCCGCGAGTTGCAACAGACGATGCACGTTCGCGTGATACAGGCTTACAGGATAAATCTGAATATTGGTCAGGCTCAATGTAAACGACCCATTGTTGGTCAGTCCCATCGTGGCCAACAACTGGCTCGACTGCGAACGCAGCATGAGGTCGGCGGCGTTGGTGAAGAAACGAAGCGGTGTCCAGGCCACGAAATTGGTCGTCAGACTCGGATTGATTACACCCCTGGCGTCCACGTTGTCGAAAAGCAGGTTCAACTTGTTCCGGTTCGCCGGCAGCGAGTCCGTTCCCAACTGCGACATCAAGCGGTAGAACGTGTTTTTGTCGTATGTCCCCGGACGCGCAATCGTGTTGGTCAGCAGCGAGACGAAGTTGGCCGAGGTTTTCGTCGGATCAAACAATTCCTGCACGCTGGTGTATCCGTTCGTGTTGTCGCTGCCGGACCAGGGCAAGGTTGGATCGTCGGGGCCGTTCGAGATTTCAGGTCCATTGGGCTTGATCCCAGTCATCAATGGACCGTCGCTGTACAGATCAATCTGATCGTTGCGAAACATTTGTCCGACTACGTTGCCGAAGTTCTGATTGACCGTCTTCAGGGTGTTAAACTGGCCCTGGTAACGGTGGTTTAGTATGGACAACGCGTTGACAAACGCGTATCCACCCACAACATTTGGATTTCGGACAGGATCGAAACTGTAACTCGACGCGGCATTCCAGGTGTTGGTGTTCAACTCGCGCAGGAACGCAGCAAGGTTGATTTCCCACGGACCCACGCCCTGATTCCGGAAGTACATCGGCAGACCCGCCGCTCTACGACCTTGTTTGGAATTGTTGTGAATATAATTTATATCGAGCGTCTTTCCCGCGGGCACCACCACGAATGCGTAGCGGCCGATGAAGCGGTTGGTCGGTGAATGCGGCAGGTCCGGCCGCGCCAGAATGCCGATCCACTCCGGATCGCCGACGAAAGAGTCAATCGTCTGGGTCGGCTGGCCGTTGGCAGCGATCACCTGCTGCGCGCCGTTGGTGTCGAAGCGCCCGTTGCGGTTCAAGTCGAGATAGTACCTGAATTGAGAGGCGCCGCTGGCCGCATTCGTCACGACAAAGACCGGTGGGCGCGGGTCATAAAATAAATTCACCTGGTTCTGGCGAATGTCCGCGTCGCGACTCAGCGGCAGCTTGCTGGTGGCGTACACGTAACCGACGTTGGTCAGAGGGTCACCGGGCGCATTGGGTCTGAATCCGTTCGGACTGAGGAAATTGGTCGAGACCAAAAAATCATAGGCGAACAGATTCGTATGAGCCGCAATGCGCGCAACGATTTCGGACACCGCCCGCGCCTGGCCCGTATCGGCCGCCAGTTTGGCGTCGGTCTGGTTCTCGGTGAGCACCACCGAAGACCGTTCGCGCCGGCTGACGCCAAGGAACAGGACCGCCATCACCGTCACCATCGCGAGCATGATGAGCGTGAGCACCAGGGCGACACCGCGTTGAGACTTGTGGTTCATTGGGCCGCGCGAATGGGGATGCGTTGTTGAAACAGATGGACCGCGGCCGACTGCCGCGCGAGATAGTTGGACGCCACAACCGGGTTGGGGAACGACCGATAACGCTCCAGCGCGCGCGGCTCCAGAATCCCCATCTCGACGTCCAGGTAGGCTGGAACATCGGATCCTGTGAAAAGGATCGGGCCCAAATCAGGTTTCAGTGGATCGTGCATCATGAATGGCGGGAGACTGTTCGTCAAATAGTTCAGCAGGAACCCGTTGGTGTCATAGGCGTGAATCCGAAAATGAACGACTCCGTCAACGATCGGCTGATAATTGGTGAGGAGCTGGAAATTCGGAGCCGGCGACAACGCCGGGTCGAGTTGTTCAAGGATGTTTGCAACGAGATTGGTGTTGCCGAAATCCGAGTCGCTGATCTTCAAGCTGTATCGCCCGATGGTTCCCACGCGATTGGCGAATTGAACATCCGGGTAAAACGGGTTGCCCGGCTTGTTGGTGAAGACGAGAACCTTGTAGGACGTGGCGAACCAGCTCTTGTTGGAATGCGTCAGAAAAATCAGCCCCTGGAGCACGTTCGTGCGGACTTCGTTGGCGTTGCCCAACGCCTGTTCGTACGGGAGAGCCGTCATGCGAATGAAGAGGTTGGTGTTTCCCGGGATATCACTGGCGGCCATCTGCTCAAGCTCCCCCGACATGAGCTGCACCTGCGCGCGTCCGCCTTCGAGCACGTCCACCTGCGCGACGTTCCCGAGAAGCGCCTTCTGCACCTGGTCAAACAACCCGAAAAGCACCAGCACGATCAGGGTCAGGACCGAAATGGCGACGAGCAGCTCCACGACCGTGAACGCGCAGCACCGCACTGAGCGGAGACAGGATTGTGCCAGCTTCGAGGTCATGGTGTCATCTTTGAACGAAGGCGGAAGGTTCAACAAAAATACCGTTCGTCGCCAGCACAGTGCCGCTGATCAATGTCCGAAACGTGGCGGGTGTGCCCAAAACCTCGTAGCTCCCGCCGCGAGGAATCAGCGGTCCCTGAAGAGTCAGACGCAACTCTTCGAAGTTGGCAGACTGGTTCAGAGCCATCCGCCACAGGTTTGATCGAGTCAAAACGTCCGCTTGCGGCAGACCGGTCTCCAAGTAGTTCGTTGAATACGGCGGATGAACGTTCATCTGTACTCTTTCCGACGTCAATTGATAGGCAAAAGCGAAATCACGCGCCGCAGCGCTGCGGCTTTTGTCCGACGCAGAACCAGAAATGGCCCGGACGCGCGCAGTGACATAATTGGTGATACCCGGAACCTGGTTGGTAAAGTATTTCGGCAAAGTCAACAAACTGACGATCTCGTGTCCGTTGGTCATGGAGCCGTCAATTGTCGGATTGCCGGCCCTGAACAGTCCTGGCGAGTTGGTGTGAATGGTCACGGTCTTGCCGCCCGGCCCGACATTTGTGACCGTGATGCTGTCAACGTAGTTGGTCAGATAATCCAGACCTTTGGATCCGCTCCGAATCGTCTCCAGCCAGAGCAGCCCTTCCTGATTGATGATAGTGTCCTCGCGGTTGTCCTTTTGCACGCGCACGCCAGTCGGCAAAACACCGATGATCGCCACCAGCGCGATCGCAATGACGCCGAGACACAACGCGATTTCCACCATGGTGAACGCGGCGTCCTTCCCGGTCGCCGCGGGACGCGATTCCGCTGGCCCCTGCGTCGCGGGATCCGGTTTTCTTGAGTCAAACTTCATAAGTCATCCCTCAAAACCTGGGACGGGTCGCCTGGTCCACACTGGCCCGACCCGTCAACCAGTTGACGCGAATCCAGTGGTTTGTGTAGTTGTAGGCGGGCTTCATCACCATGTCGGGAACCGCGAGGTACCCACCGTTTCCACCCCTGAAAAAGATGCTGCCTTCCGCCAGTGGGATCAGCGCGTCATGGGGCTTTCCGTTGAACGTTTCCGAAATCACCTGGCCCTGCGGATTAAAGGCGATGTAGGGCAGCGTCCAAAACGACAGTGGCTGGGTTGTTGATGGAAACGGAAAGGTGTTCGTCGAAAAACCCCGTCTGTATTCGGGGGGATAGTTGAGCACTGGCGGATCGAGATTCACCGCGGAAAATTTGTTCGTTGGAATCAGAATGCCCTGTGGCAGCCGCTTCCATTCGGACAGGTAGCGGGGGGTCCCCTGCCCCGGCTGATCCCCCACCGTTCGCGTGGATAACAACGCGTAGGCGGAATACTGACCACTCACCAGATTGGTCAGTTGTTTCATGATCTGCGGGCTCGTTGATCCCTGCGCCAGCCGGCTGAGGATATTCGGAGGAGCGAAGACCACATAGACCGTGGTGCGACCATTGATGGCCCACAACCGGGCCAGACCCAGGTCCTGCAGCAGCTGGCGTTCGGCGCCGGCCATGCCGGTGCCTTTGCCGAAGCCTTTCAACGCGGGCAAACCGATGGTCGCCAGGAGCCCGATAATGGCAATGACCACCAGCAATTCGATGAGCGTGAACGCCGCATCCCGGGCGTCACGAATCATATTCCTTCGCGTTGTGATCGGTTTTTGCATCGGACCCATCGGAGACGTTATTGCCAGCTCAGAATGTTGTCCTTGTTCATGCCGGTGTTGGCTTTCTGCTGGTCGCTAATCAGCCCGTCGGGGCCAAACGACCACACCATGACCGGCTTGTTCGCCTCGAATGTATTAGGACCGGCGGGACGGAAGAGTCCATTGTACCCTTTGTCGCCGCCGTTCGGGATCGCTGAAACCGAATCCAGTTTGTAAAACGCGTCGCGGCACTTGTCGTCGCCATTCAAATCCACCGTGATAATATAGGGATTGCCCCATGGATCACGATAGACGCCGTCAAGGCCCACGCCCGCTGTCTTGCTATCACTGACCTCCCGGGCGTTCAGATACCCGGTCTTGTTTGGATTCATGGCATGGTTGCTGTTCCAAACAAGATTGGTGCGGTCCAGCAGCGCCGCCATCACCTCGACGTTGCAATTCTCGTACGGATAACCGTTGACGATTTTTCGAACGGGTATCCTCGGCGGCTTCGCCGCGTCGTAGGCAACCTTGTTTTTATCGTCAAAAAGCGATGTGCTCGACCCGGCAGGATTGCCGTATTGCGTGCCAAAGGTAAAATCACCGTCGGGAATTCTCGAGCGGAGCTGCTGAGAGGCAGGATACCGGCTGTAATCCGCCTCGTACTTGCTGATCGCGCCCTCAATATTCTTGATCTCGACTTTCGCCTGGGTGACGCGCGCCTGGTTTTTCGCCTTTCCCAGGGCGGGCAAAAGCAAACCGGCCAGAATTCCGATGATGGCGATGACCACCAGCAGTTCAATCAGGGTAAAACCGTGAGCGGCGCGCCGAGGTTGGGGGATCGGAGTTTTCATGATTAGATCGTTGAAGAGTTGGTAATCCGCGGTCTCGAAAAATGAAGGAATGACAATTCCGGAGTGCGCTTCCCCGGGGCCGGCCATCGCGCAAACGACGCAGACGACCGACGGCACAGGTAGCTCTGCCACGGCATGAGGCGGAACCCCGGGCGCCAGTCCGCCGTCCGAACGCGAAGCGACGATGGAACCACGATGATTCGCGTTCGCCACTTGCGCGCGCTCCAGCGCACTGGTAGCCGCCGTGAGGGTCCAGAATTTTCTCGTCGCGAAAGCATGATCATTGGCCCGGTTCCAAAATATCCTTGCTCCAGTTGCAAATGATTTTGACCTTCCCGCCATCCACGTACTCCGCCCAGAGATCGAAACTGGCAGGATTGTTGGTCGCCTGTGTGCGGACATAATGCCACGGGTTGAGTCCCTTCACGGAAGTCGGCTGATTGACCGCCGTCAACGGCCATGGCACCGGCACCACCAGCACCTCCAGTTCGCCTTGTAACGAAGCCGAGGCAGGATTAATGACCGCGTGTTGCCCTGCTTTCAAATGAGGCAGGAAGGATACAATCTTTTTCGGGTCTGTATCGGCGTTCTCAATGCCGTCAACCCCGAAGCAGCTTGAGAGCGTCGAGCTTCCAAATCCAGCTGTCCGGTTTGGCAAATGGAACATGCCGTTGCGGTTATTCTCCACGATCACACCCGACAGCTCGTAAAAAAGCGAATTGCTGACGGAATTGACAACGACAACCGGTGCGCGTCTGACCACATTATCCGGTGGATAATGGCCGAACTTCGCGTTGTACGCCTCGATTGCAGTAGCCAACGCGTTCAACTCGGTGCGAATGCGGTCCTCCTTCATTTTGGAGCCGGCGTACCTGGTGCCGCCAACAACCAAACCGGCCAATAGAGCGATGATGCCAATGACCACCAGGAGTTCGATCAGCGTGAAGGCGTGAAAACAGGTGACTCTCCGTGCTCGATAACTCCGCCCGCCGTCCGTCGGTCGAGCGTTATTCTGGTCAACTCGGGTGTGAATCGGTTTCATTGTGGTTCGCTACAGCCATTTTGATCATCTTTCCCGCAGTTCTTGTTCCATTCTTTCGCTGAGCCACTGTTTGATCATGCTCTGGTAGTTCAGGTAACGCGACCGCGCCAGCCGTTTGATTCTCGCCAACATCCGCGGGTCGATTCGTAAAGTAATCGTGACCGACTCCGAAGACTCAGCCGAAGTGGCGGTGGATGATTCCATCAGTCGCAGATCCGGGCGGTTCTCAGC
>DATNDF010000479.1 GCA_035607015.1 Candidatus Angelobacter sp.
CATTCGGCCAAGCACAGCGCCAACGAAGAGGTCGGCCGGCTCGTGCGCGAGACGCTCGGCAAAAACGGCAAGGTCATCATTCCTGCGTTTTCAGTGGGCCGGACGCAGCAGATCGTTTACACACTGCACCAACTCGCATGCGACGGCAAGCTGCCCAAGGCGCCCATCTTTGTTGACAGCCCGCTGAGCGTGAACGCCACCGAGGTCTATCGGCTGCACCCCGAATGTTTCAACGACACCGTTACCAGGTTCCTCCGCGAAAAGGAAAACCCGTTCGGCATGGAAAACCTCACCTACATCCGCGAGGTCGCGCATTCGATGAAACTAAACGAATTGAAGGACCCGGCCATCATCATCAGCGCGTCGGGCATGTGCGAGGCCGGGCGCATTCGCCATCATCTCAAAAACCATATTGGCAGGCCCGAGAACCTGGTCCTGTTCATCGGCTACTGCGCGGCACACACCCTGGGTGCGCAAATCCTCTCCGGCCAGAATCCTGTCAACATTTTCGGCGAACCGCACCCCGTCCGGGCCCGTATCGCATCCATTGACGCGTTTTCCGGACATGCCGATAAAAACGAGTTGAAGCGTTACGTCGAAAATCTTACCGGCGACATCAAGAAGATATTCGTCGTCCATGGCGAGGAATCGCAGGCGATGGGATTCGGCGAAACACTGCGAGCGATGAAACCGAAAGCACAAGTCCTGGTTCCGGAATACAAGCAGTCGGCGACGATTTGATCCGACAATCAGTCCTTCGCGGACATGGGCAAACGGAATTCGTCCGCGTGATACGAGCTGCGCACCATAGGCCCGCTCGCCACGTGCATGAAGCCGGCCCGCTCCGCGGCCTGTTTATGTTCAGCGAACTTCGCGGGCGGGACGAACTCGGCCACCGGCAAATGCTTCAATGTCGGTTGAAGGTATTGCCCCAGCGTGAGAATGTCGCATCCGGCGCCACGCAAATCTCTCATCGCCTCGAATACTTCTCCGTCGGATTCACCAAGCCCGAGCATCAGGCCAGACTTGGTGTAAATCGTCCGGCCGCGGCGATCTTTCACCTTGCGAAGCACGCTCAGCGAACGGTCGTAAGTCGCGCGATGCCGCACCGCTGGCGTCAACCGGCGGACAGTTTCGAGGTTGTGATTGAAAATGTCTGGTTTCGCGGCGAGCACGGCGTCTATGGACGCGTCACGGTCGTTGAAATCTGGAACGAGCACTTCGATGACGATTCCGGGATTTAACGCGCGCACCGCTTCGATTGTCCGGCAGAAGTGTTCCGCGCCACCGTCCGCCAGATCATCGCGTGCCACGGCGGTGATGACGACATGCTTGAGCCGCATGCGGCGCGTGGCTTCGGCGACGCGCCCGGGTTCGTCGGCTTCAAGCGCGAACGGTTTGGCGGTGGTGACTGCGCAGAAGCTGCAAGCGCGGGTGCAACGGTCACCGGCGATCATGAACGTCGCCGTGCCTTTGCTCCAGCATTCCCAATGATTCGGACATTTGGCGCTTTCGCAGACGGTGTGCAATTTCAACTCGTCGAGCAGACTGCGCGTGTGCGCAAAGGTGTCTGAAGTCGGCAGCTTGATGCGCAGCCATTCCGGCAGACGCGGGCGAGGCTTTGAAGTAGTTTCCATTTCTACGGTAGGGACACGTTGCGTCGCGTCCCGGTCTTCAACTCTTTTCCAGCTTTTTCCAAAACCCCGCCAGCTCTTTCGCTCCGAAGTCGGCGAGGACCCGGCCGTCCACATCAATCACCGGCGCGAGCGTCTGGCCGGAGAGCCGGTACATTTCCTCGTAAGCCTTCTCATCGGCGATCACGTCCAGCGTCTCGTATTGAATGTCGTTGTCATCGAGCCAGTCCATCGCCTGCCGGCACCAGCCGCAATACGGCTTGATAAAGAGGCGGACTTTGCTGGATTGATACATTGGAGTGTCAGTTCGTGGTTCGTGGTCGGCTACCTGTCGTCGCTTGTTCCCCAGAAACCTTCCTAAAACCGACGACAAACGACTGACCACGGAAGATTTCACGTTTCCGTAATCACCGTGTCACTGTGCTCATACGCTGGCGCGCAGCAACAGAGCAATTTCAACGTTTCCTTGCCGGTGTTCCAAAGCTTGTGTTTCTGACCCGGCAGAATCGCGACGGCATCGCCCGGTTTTACGTCGCGCGTTTCGCTTTCAATTCGCATGCGTCCCGTGCCCGCAGTGATGTAGTAAATCTCCTCGGTCTTCGAGTGATAATGCTCCATCGTGCTGCCGTCCACGGGCACGCGCGCCTCGGCCAGACTTTGATTGCGGATGGCCGAGTTGCGGTGCGCCAGCAGTTCGCGAATCTCCGAACCGTCCTTCGTCATGAAGGCGGGCACGTCATCGAGGTTCTTTACATCCATACTCTTTTACTCGAACGGCAACCAGCGCGCGCCGACAATTTTCTGCCAGTTAGTCTGCCCCAGCGCCACCCCGGTGACAATGAGCAACATCGCCAGCCAGAACGTCGGCGTGACCGGCTCGCGCAGACAAACACCCGCCCAGACCATCGTGCTCAGTGGAATCAGGTTGTTGAACAGG
>DATNDF010000480.1 GCA_035607015.1 Candidatus Angelobacter sp.
GCGGGGCTTTGATTTGACTCTCGTGCCGACGGTTGGTACAACCTCGGCATTTATGCCGCCAGCCAGCAACCCGGGGTCCATGATGCGTTCACGTTTCTCACGCTTTCATCCGCTTCAATGACCGGGCCGCTCAAACCGAAGTATCGCCGCATCCTGCTCAAGCTGAGCGGCGAGGCGCTCGGCGGCGAAGCCGGCGTCGGCATCTGCCCGGAGGCCATTCATGACATGGCCCGGCAGATTGGCGAAGTGCGCCAGCTCGGCGTTGAAGTCGTCATAGTCGTCGGCGGTGGAAACATTTTTCGCGGATTGAGCGGCAGCGAACGCGGGATTGAGCGGGCGACCGGCGATTACATGGGCATGTTGGCGACGATCATCAACGCGCTCGCGCTGCAGGACGCGCTTGAAAAGAATGGCGTCCCGACGCGCGTCCAGAGCGCGATCACCATGGCGCAAGTGGCCGAGCCGTTCATTCGCCGGCGCGCGGTGCGGCACCTGGAAAAGGGCCGGGTGGTCATTTTCGGCGGTGGCACGGGCAATCCCTATTTCTCCACCGATACAGCGGCCGCCCTGCGCGCGAACGAGATCGGCGCGGAAGTGGTCCTGAAAGCCACGAAAGTGGACGGGATTTACGACAGCGATCCGAAGAAGAATACGAAGGCAACACGGTACGACCAGATCAGTTACAGCGAAGCGCTGGTCAAGCAACTCGGTGTGATGGATTCGACCGCCTTTTCCCTTTGCATGGACAACAAGATGCCGATCATCGTCTTCGACCTGTTCAAACCGCATAATTTGAAACGTGTGGTGCTGGGCGAACAGGTCGGGACCCTGGTTATCGGATAGTTCGGGGAAGTGCGCTTTTTCCGGCGAGACCCGGACCGGGAGTCGGCATTGTGCGCGACACGGCTTCCTCTATACATCCGCGTTCCGATTTGCTACGGTTTCTCTGCTATGCCAACCGACGATATTTTACTCGAAGCCGAAGACAAGATGCAGAAGACCGAGCAGGTCGTGCAGCACGAGTTTGCGGGGGTGCGCACCGGCAAGGCTTCGCCCGGACTGGTCGAGAACATCATGGTGGAGGTTTATGGTTCGCAGATGCGCATCCGCGAGCTGGCCGGCATCACGACGCCCGAGCCGCGCATGATCCTGATTCAGCCGTGGGACGCGACCACGGTTCATCCAATCGAGAAGGCCATCCAGAAAAGCAACCTGGGCCTTAACCCGGCGATCGACAAGAAATTCATTCGTATCGTGCTGCCCGAGTTGAGTCAGGAACGGCGGGTGGAGTTCACAAAAGTTGTCAAGAAGATGGCCGAGGACGGGCGCGTGGCCATTCGCCACGTTCGGCGCGACGCCATCGAGCATCTGAAGAAGGAGGCGAAAGAGGGCGGGATCACCGAGGACGAGGAGAAGCATGGCGAAAAAGAGGTGCAGAAACTGACCGATCAATACATCGCCAAAATCGAGGAACACCTCGCCCACAAGGAAAAAGAAATCATGACAGTCTGAGGGAACGAACCGGCCCGGCCGGCTTCCTTATTTTTGCGGCGCTGTGGGCACGGTGTTGGTGAGCGGCACTTCGAAGTGAATGATGGTTTCTCCGGTCCGGGCGTAACTGAGCCTTTCCCTTGCAAGTCTTTCAATAGTTCTGGGGTCGCGCATGGCGTCGATGGAGGTTTTGAGCCGTTTTTGATTTTCCTCCTCCTTCTTGATTTCGTTGTCCAAAGCCACGTTTTCCTTGCGCATCCGCTCGTTGCGCTGAATGAGCGGCAGATACCAGAATCCGATCATGATGAGGAGCGCCAGCAAGGCGAGAAAGATGATCAGTTTCGTCAGCTTGTCCCAGATTCCAAGGTTGACGTTCATCGAACAAATTCAAGCATGAAGGACCAGCCAAAGGAAGCGGCATTTTGCGGGTCAGATGAACGCTTCCCCGTGGAAGTGGTCGATCGCGGCAAAGTTTCAACTTTCAACCACGCGCTTTCACCGGCAAAACTCTCCCCGCCGTGAACATCGAGCTCATCAATACCGGAAGCGAATTGATGCTGGGCCAGGTCTTGAACACGCACCAGCAATGGATCTGTCGCCGACTTGCCGATCACGGGTACGTGGTGACGCGCCAGGTGGCCGTTGCCGACGCTGGTCGTGATGTGCTGGGGGCCGTCCGGGAGGCGTTATCACGCGCCGATCTTGTCATCACCACCGGCGGCCTGGGCCCGACCTCGGATGACATCACGCGCGATCTGATCGCCGAGCTACTTGGCAAAAAACTGAGGGAGGACGCCGCCGTTCTGGCGAATGTGGAAACTTTCTTTGCCGTCCGCAAGCGTCCGATGCCCGCAAAGACGCGCGTGCAGGCGCTCGTTTTGGAAGGCGCGCTTGTGATGCCCAACGCCCACGGGACCGCGCCCGGCATGGTCGTTGAGGTTCGCCCCAACCCCTTTCGCGCGGATCACCGGACAAGCTGGCTTGTCATGCTCCCCGGACCGCCGCGCGAGTTGCGTCCGATGTTCAATGAGCAAGCCCTTCCGCTAATCAAAGAAAAGCTCCGCATGGAGAACGGGTTTGTTTCCAGGACGCTGAAAACCTCCGGACTGGGTGAGTCGGTCGTTGAGGAAAAAATTGCCGGCCCGTTGCAACCGCTGGCCGATGCCGGGCTGGAGATTGGTTATTGCGCGCGCACCGGCGAGGTGGATCTGCGTCTTGCCGCCCGCGGCGCGGAGGCAAGGAAAACCGTTGAAGAGGCTGAACGAGTCGTCCGTGCCCTTCTGGGCCATCACATTTTTGGTGCCGGTGATGACCAGCTTGAAGATATCATCGTCGGGTTGCTTGCCGCACGAAAGCAAACGCTCGTGCTGGCTGAATCCTGCACGGGTGGCTACATCGCCAACCGAATCACAAACGTTCCCGGCGCGTCGGCGGTATTGATCGCCGGACTCGTGACCTACAGCAACGCGGCGAAGCAAAAATTTCTCGGCGTCCGCCCGGAGACGCTCGCCTCGCATGGCGCCGTCAGCGAAACCGTGGCGCGGGAAATGGCAGAAGGCGCGCGCCGTGAGACGGGCGCGGATTACGCGCTCGCAGTGACCGGCATCGCCGGTCCGGGTGGTGGTACGTCGGACAAACCGGTGGGCACCGTTTTTCTGGCGCTGGCTGCCGGTCATCACACATTCGTGTTGAACCCGGTCAACCGTTATGATCGCGAGACGTTCAAGTACGTCACGTCGCAACAGGCGCTCGAATTGTTGCGGCGGCGGCTGCTCAAAACATGAACGGAGCGCCCGTGCCTGGATGGCCTTTGCCGGAAAAGCAAAACCCGCGAACGGAATTGTCCGCGGGTTTGAGACTCAAAAATGTTGCTGGCTAAGGCCCATTGTCACCGATGGCTTCGACAGGACAACCCTCCTTGGCTTCTTTGCACTGCGCCTCTTCCTCCGGTGACTCCGGTTGGTGGTAAACAAACGAATAGCCGCCGTCGTCGTTCCGCTTGAAATTGTTGGGTGCGGTTTCGCGGCAGAGATCGCAGTCGATGCACTGGTTGTCGACGTAGTATTTGCCCGCGATGTTTTCGGCGTATCGGTTCGCGATGTCAGCCATAATTCTTGTTGTTAACGGCAGGAGATTTATGCTGCCCGATGCCTGCAATATCAAGCTCATTTCGACGCTCCGCGCAGGGTTTCGAAGGTTGTCTCCTGAATAAACCCTTTCAATTCGGGTGGTTTTTCTTAACCTGACGCCGACAGGGTTCGCTGCATGAGAAAAACAAAAATCATCGCCACGCTCGGCCCCGCCACGGATTCGCCGGAAATGATCAGCCAGCTCATTGACGCCGGCGTGAACATTTTTCGACTCAACATGTCGCACGCAACCCACCACTGGGTTCGCCGCGCAGTGGGCGACATCCGCGCCGCAGCCACCGAACACTGCGCCGCTGTCGGCATCATGATGGACACCCAGGGACCGGCGATTCGCACGGGCGACCTGCCCGCCGAGCTCGACCTCAAGCCCGGACAAAAGTTTACCCTCACGGTCCGCGGCGAGCGGAGCGAGGAGCACCATTCGGTGGACGTGAACTACGAAAACTTCGTCAAAGACATCAGCGTCGGTGACGTGGTGTTGCTGGACAACGGCGCGATTCAGATGAAGGTGCTCGCCAAGGAAGGCAACAAGGTCGAGTGTGAAGTGCTCACGGAGGGCACGCTGGGCAGCCGCCGGCACATCAACCTTCCGGGCGTCAAGGTCAGTCTGCCCGCGCTGACGGCGAAGGATCTGGCGGACGTTGAAGCGGGTCTGCAGGCTGGCGTCGATTACATCGCGCTCTCGTTCGTTCGCGAGGCCAAAGACATCCAGCAGTTGAGGGCGATCATTGAGCGCGGACCACACCGGCCGCTGATCATTGCCAAGATTGAAGACCAGCAGGCGGTCAGGAATCTCAGTGAAATTGTCGCCGAAGCGGATGCGGTCATGGTCGCGCGCGGTGATCTGGGCATCGAGGTGCCTTACGAGGAACTTCCGATCATCCAGCGCAAAATTGTGAAAATCTGCCTGCGGGTTGGCAAGCCGGTCATCGTCGCCACGCACATGCTCGAAAGCATGATAGAAAGTCCCATGCCCACGCGTGCCGAGGTCACGGATGTCGCGAATGCCGTGTTTGAGCAGGCCGACGCCATCATGCTCAGCGGCGAAACGACCGTCGGCAAGTACCCGGTCAAGTGCGTCGAGGTTTTCGACCGCATCGCGCAGCGAATCGAGCGCAGCGGGGGGGCGAACTTTTACGAGCAGGCGGAGCTGGCCAGCCCGAGGCAAAAACTGGTCAAAAGCGCCGTCGTCATGGCCAACGAGTTGAAGGCCGACGCCATTGTCGTTTTTACAGTTCGCGGCAACATGGCCCGCTACACAGCCTGGATGCGCCCGCGCCACTCGAAGATTTACGCAGTGTGCGAGAACTGGACCGTCGGCAGAACCCTGGCCTTGAATTGGGGCGTGACGCCGTTGATCGCGGCGTTCAACCACGCCGATCCGGAAAAAACCATCGAGCCCGCACTTCAGAATCTCATCGCCAAAGGAATGCTGCAAAAAGGCAATACGGTTGTCATCATCAGTTCCATTGGCGTCGGCGAGCAGATCGTGGACGCGGTGCAGATGCGCGTGGTCTGACGCGCGAAGCCTTCAAACAGGCCGGACTATTTCCGCACAACCGACGCGCCGTTGACCGCGCTGGCGGTCGCGTTTGGCGCTTTGAGCGTGGCCACGGCCTGAGTGGTTGAATCCAGGGCGGGACCCGGGTACAAGCCCAGGTAAAACATTCCTCCGATGCAGGCGACGAGCACCGCTTTGATCGGCGCGGAAATCTGAATCGCGGGCAGATCAGTGGTGTCCTGCGACCAGTAGATCGCGCGCACGACGCCAAAGTAGTAGTAGAGTGAAATGACGACCCCGATGATGGCGGCGCCAGCAAGCCAGTAGTAAGCGGAGTTCGACGCGCCTTGTTCAACAGCCGCCTTCAAGAGCAGAAATTTTCCAAAGAAACCGGCCATCGGCGGAATGCCCGCGAGCGAAACCATCGCCAGTGTCATCGTCGCGGCGAGCAAGGGGGAGCGTTGATTCAACCCCGCCAGGGCGCTGATGTCTTCGTTTCCGGCCTGGCGCGTCACCAGGCAAATCACCATGAACGCGGCGAGCACGGTAAAGAGATAGCCGGCGAGATAGTAGAGCACCGCGGACTGTCCGGCATGGGTGAGCGAGGCGACGCCGAGCAGCATGTACCCTGCGTTGGCGATGCTGGAGTAACCGAGCAGGCGCTTGAGATTGCGTTGCGGGATGGCGCAGAGGTTTCCGTAGAGAATCGTCACGGCGGAAATGAGAATCAGCAGCTCCGTCCAGTGCGCCGTGACGTCCGGCACGGCGCTGAACAACACGCGCAGCAACAGGACAAAACCCGCGGCCTTCGAGCCCACCGCCAGGAAAGCGGTCGTCGGCGTGGGCGAACCCTGATAAACGTCCGGCGCCCATAGTTGCATCGGGAACGCGGCGATCTTGAATCCCAGCCCCACCAACACGAGCAACAAACCAAGTTTAAAAACCGCGCCCGTTTCCCGGCTCGATGAGTTTGCGATTTCGGCGAAATTAAAACTGCCTGTGGTTCCCCAGACCAGCGCGATGCCGAAGACGAGGAATGCCGACGACAACGCGCCGAGGATCAGGTATTTCACGCCTGCCTCGAGCGAAGCCAGCCGGGTGCGCTGAAAACTCGTGAGGACGTAAAACGTGACCGTGATGAGTTCGACCGAGACGAACAACAGGCTGAAGTCGTTCGCCGATGCGGCGAACATCATGCCCGACAGCGCGAAGAGGAGCAGCGCGTAGTATTCCGAGATCCCCGCTGGAAAATGGTCCGCGAACTCGACGGACAGGATCAGCACGATGATTGTCGCGATGAGAAAAAACCGTTTGAAAAAGAGCGACAGCCCGTCCTGCACAAACATGCCGTTGAATGCCGTGGCTGGCGCGCCGGGATCCACGAAGCTGGTGAAGCTGAATGCAAAGATGAGCCCCAGCGCCGCGGCGGCCCCATAGCCAAGCTGGCGCTTCTGTCCTGCCGGGGTCCACAAATCCAGCAAAAGCAAAGCAAGCCCGAGGGCGATCACCGATGTTTCCAAAATCGTCAATGAATAGTTCATCGCAAATTTCAATCTACCCGCGGCGCGGACTGTCCCCGGCACGCCGCCGCTTCGGCACGACGGGATCGTCGCGCTCCACTCAAGTAATTATTTCGCCATATCGGAAGTTGCAGTCTGTGCGAGCGCCGGACTGGACTGCGGAGCGCCCGGACTTTTCTGATCGCCGCCGGTGGCCATGTTTACGATCAGGGCAGCGCTGGGCCTGATTTTTTCGGTCAGCAGCTTCGGGAAGAAACCGAACAGGATCAACGCGGTGAGCAACAGGACAAACGGCACTTTGCGCCACGGGTTCGCGTCGGTCATGATTTCACATCTCTCCGCCACGGGACCGTGCAGAATGTTTCGCACCGCGCGCAGCATATACACGGCGCCGATGATCAGCCCTCCCCAGACCGCCGGCACCATGATGACGCGCAGCGACGGCTGGCTCCATGCGCCGAAGAACACCATGACTTCGCCGACGAAATTTGCAAAACCCGGCAAACCGCAGCCGGCCAGCATCGCCATCACCATCGCCGCGCCGACGAACGGGAGGCGCTGGAGCAATCCGCCCAGTTGAACCATGTCCAGGGTTTTCGTCTGTTGATGGAGATAGCCGCTCAGGCCGAACGTCAAAGCCACCAGCAAACCGTGCGCGATCATCACCACCACGGCGCCAGTCACGCCGATCAGGTTAAGGCTCGCGATGCCCAGAAACACGAAACCCATGTGGGCCACACTGGAGTTGCCGACGAGCAGGTTGAGGTCTTTCTGCCGCATGGCGACGAAGCCGCAGTAGAGAATATTGCCAAGGCAAAGCAGCGCCAGAACGTTGAGCCACGATCTCGCGCCGTATGGCATCAGCGGCAGCGCGACGCGGATCAGGCCGTAGGGCCCGAATTTTTTCAGCACCCCGGCGTGCAGCATTGCGGTGGCGGTCGGCGC